>DATEEV010000478.1:0-27945 GCA_035281005.1 Microthrixaceae bacterium
GCGATCGCGATGCTCTCGGCGGTCATCTCGACGTACCTCTACCTGCGGATCGTCGGCACGATGTACTTCTCCGGTGACGAGGACGACGCGCTCGAGCGCCCGAAGGTGCGGGTCAACCCGGCCGCCCGGGTGGCGCTGACAGTGGCGGTGGCGGGCACGCTGGCGCTCGGGATCATCCCGGGCCCCTTCGCCGACCTGGCCCAGGACGCCGTCGCCCAGCTCGTCGCCGCCCCCTGACCGTCCCCGGCTCCCCAGGCCCATCCGTCCCGAAAATGCACTCCTGACGAACGCCATGTGGTCCTGAACGGCGCATTTTCGGGGGGTCACCTACCGTTCGGGGTCATGG
Organism: Microthrixaceae bacterium; assembly: GCA_035281005.1. Classification (GTDB taxonomy): domain Bacteria; phylum Actinomycetota; class Acidimicrobiia; order Acidimicrobiales; family Microtrichaceae; genus DATEEV01. Next base: position 347 of record DATEEV010000478.1, read on the forward strand.
CGAGGGGGACGCGGCGATCCAGGGCGGGGCTCTTCGCGCCCTCCCCGGGCGGGACCTCGCCGTTCTCGACCGTCTCGGAGCCGGCCGAGGGCCCACCGTCGTCGCCCGGAATGGACCAGCCGGTCCCGGTCCGCCGACCTACGGCCGGGCCCTCGAACGAGTCGTGGGTCGTCGTGGCGGCGATCGCCGCACTCGGCGCGGCGTTCGCCGCGGCCTACCTCGACGCCGCGCCCACGGGCACCTCCGCCGCCGATGCGATCTGGCGGGCGGCGATCGTCGCGTTGCTCACGATCTCGGCCACGCGGGCGTCGACGGCCGCGCTCGTCGTTGCCTCGGCGGTGGTGGCCGCCGGGTCGGTGGGCCCGGCACTGGTCGGCGGGCTGGTCGCGCTCGGCGTCTCGGTCGCATGTCATGTCCGGCGTCGGCGCTGGCCGATCCTCGATGCGGCGGTGGGCGCGCTCATCGGCATCGTCTCGATGGAGCTGTCCATCGGATGGTTCGTCGGTGCCTCCACGCTCGTCGGGACCGTCGCCCTCCTCATCGTGACCCTGAGTGCGTGGAGAGCCTGCGCGGGGACCGCCCGGCGTCGCATCGGTCTCGCACTCGCCGTGGTGGTTGCGTTCGTGGCGATCGCGGGCGCCGGCGCCGCGATCGGCGGATGGATGTCGCGTGACGACCTCCTCGCGGGGGTCGACGCCGTCGAGGCGGGCGTGTCGGCGACCGGTGCGGGCGACGCCGCCACGGCCCACCTCTCGTTCGTCGCCGCGACCGGGCACTTCGAGTCCGCAGGCGTTGCCCTCGATGCGCCGTGGATGTGGCCCTCGCGGGTCGTGCCCGGGCTCGCCCAGAACGTCGAGGTCGCCCAACGCGTCGCGACCGCGGGCGTGACACTGGCAGGCGAAGCCGCCGAGCACCTCTCCGACCTCGATGACGAACGACTACGACGCCCCGACGGTGGTGTCGACCTCGTCGAACTGGAGGCGTTGCGCGAGCCCGTGGCGTCGGCGAGCGCCGCGTTGGCCGACGCCGATGCCACCGTGGCCGACCTGGCGAGCCCCTGGCTCGTGCCGCCCATCGCCGATCGCCTGGCCGAGGTCGCGCTGCGCATCGACGAGCTGGTCGGGGAAGCCGAGATCGCAGGATTGGCGGTGAACCACCTACCGGCACTGCTCGGCGCCGACGCGCCACGGCGATACCTGATCCTGCTCGGCAATCCGGCGGAGCTCCGCGACCAGGGCGGCCATCTCGGCAATTGGGCCGAGCTCAACGTCGCCGACGGCCAATTCGATCTCGTGACGGTCGGCGTGCCCTCCGAGCTCGCGATCGATCCGCTGCTCGCCGGATCACTCGACCTGAGCTCGTACCCGCCCGCGATGATCGACACGAAGCCGGCCCTGTTCCCGCAGAACTGGGGCACGTCGATCGACCTGCCCACGGTCGCCAGACTGTCCGCCGACCTGTACGCGGCGCGCACCGGACGCGGCATCGACGGCGTGATGTACGCGGATCCGAGCGCCTTTGCCGCGATGCTCGCCATCACCGGGCCGGTGCCGGTCCCGGGTCTGCCGATGGAGATCGACTCGTCGAATGCGGAGTCCTTCCTCACCGAGCAGCAGTACGTGCTCTACCCCAGCCCCGCTGCGGCCGGGGAGGGCGTCACGCAGCTCGTGGGTGACGTGTTCGATCGACTCACCGCCGCCCAGCTCCCGGGGCCGCGTCTGCTCAGCGACCTGTTCTGGCCCGAGGTGAGCGCCGGGCACCTCCAGTTCTTCTCCCTGCACGAGGACGACGCTCCGCTCCCCGTCCGACTCGGGCTCGACGGCGCGGTGGGCGCGCCCGACGGGGGCGACGTGTTGGCGATCGTCGGCCGCAACGCCGGCCAGAACAAGATGGACAACTACCTGCGACGTGACACCGCCGTCGACCTCGAGTGGGACCCTGACACGGGCTCGGTGACCGAACGGGTACGAGTCGAACTGGTCAACGATCCGAGGATCACGGGATCGAATCGGGACCTGCTCGGCAACGACGCCGGGCTCCCGCCGGGAACCAACCTCACCGACCTCGCAGTGCTGACGCCCCACGTGCTGCGCCGCGCGACGGTCGATGGCGTGGAGGTGCCGGTGAGCCCGTCATCCGACGCGGGGCTGTCGCGGTACTCGGTGCGCGTCACCCTCGACCCCGGTGACGAGGCCGAGGTGGTCTTCGAGCTCGACGGCCGGGTCGAGCCCGGCGACGAGTATCGGTGGTCGTTCGTGGGTCAGACCATGCTCGAGGATCAGCCGGTCGAGGTCTCGATGCACGCGAGCGATGGGGAGATCACCGAGGGCGACGGCATGCTCGCTGCCGGGTCCGAGGCGCTCGCCACGATCGACGGATCCGCCGACACCCGGGTGCGGTTCCGTGTCCGCTGATGGAAGTCGAGGCGAGGATCGGCGACAATGCTGATCGGCGAGGGCGTCGGCGCGGGTACGGCCGTCGCTCAGCGCCGGATGAGGGAGCGCGTGGGATGAGGGAGCAGGAACGACGAGGTCGAGGTGTGGCCGTCGTCCGAGCGGCGGTGTGTGCGACGTTCATCGCCGCTTCCTGGGTCGGGCTCGCGGTATCGCCCGACGCCGTGGGGGCCCAGAGTGCGCGCTGCACCGACTACGCGCCCCCCGCCCCCACCGTGCAGCCGACATCGACCGTCGCCGGTGGCACGGTGACGATGACGGGGGTGGCGCTTCCGGGTGCGATCGTGACGCTCACGTTGAAGGGCGCGGGCCTCGCCGACACCCCGCTCGGCAGCGCTGCGGCGGACGCGACCGGCGCGTTCGGCATCACGGTCACGATCCCCACCGGGATTCCACCCGGCACCTACCAGATCATCGCCGCCGCGGCGCAATGTCCCCAGCCGATCACCGTGGTCGTCGTGGTGAACGGGCGAGGGGGCTCGCAGGTCACCAGTACCACGACCACGGTCGCGGGCGGTTCGAATATTGCGACCACGACGGTTCAGGGCGGGGGCGGAGGCGTGGGCGGCACCACCACGACCCTCGCGTCGAGCACGGCCGACGTCGGGTCCGACGTGTTGAGCTCGACCGCCTCACCGCAGGCCGCGACGGCCTCCGCGACGCCCGCGAGCGGGCTCGCCTTCACCGGTGGCGAATTGCGCCCGGTCATCGCGATCGCGATCGCAGCCGTCGCGATCGGCGCGCTGCTGATCGGGTCGTCCCGACGACGCTCGACCGGCACCGGGAGCTGATCTCGCGCCGAGGGCGGAGGATCGCTCGCCGCTCAGTCGAGATCGAGGCGGGGAATGGCGTCGGAGAGCACCCCGCGAACCTGATCGGCGTTCGACCGGAGCACGGCGAAGATCTCGTCCTGGGTCACCGGAGTCACCGACGAATCGTCGTCGAGACCGGTGTCGTAGTCGGTCACCAGCCCGAGTCCGACGAATCGCATCCCGGCCTCCGCCGCGAGCGCCGCCTCGGGCGCCTGGGTCATGTTGACGAGGTCCCAGCCCATTTCGCGATGCCACCGCGACTCGGCCCGGGTCGAGAAGCGCGGCCCGCCGATCACCACCACCGTCCCGCCGAGGTGGACCTCGAGACCGCGTGACCTCGCCACCGTCGCGATGACCCCGCCGAGCTCGATGTCGTAGGGATCCGCCAACGGCTGGTGCCATGTGACCGGACCGTCGAAGAAGGTCCCGTTGCGGCCGTTGGTGCGGTCGACCTGCTGGTCGACGACCACCAGGTGGCCGACGCCGAGCTCACGGCGCAACGAGCCGCAGGCGAACGGGCTGATCACCGCGCTGGCGCCCAGCGTGGCCAGCGCCCAGAGGTTGGCGCGGTAGTTCACGCGGTGGGCCGGGATGCGGTGGTCGGTGCCGTGTCGGGCGATGAAGGCCACTCGATGTGGGCCGAGCCGCCCGATGAGGGGCACCTCCGACGGTGGTCCGTACGGCGTCTCGATGGAAGCGGGCTCGGCCTCACCGAGGAACTCGTAGAAGCCCGAGCCGCCGAGGATCCCGAGGTCCGCCACCGCTTCGGAGGGGGGGAGCTCCAGCACGGCGCCGAGGCTATGCGGTGACCCCAGCCCTGACGGGCCGCTGACTGCTCGGCGGCGATCCCCCGTTCGCCGGAAGGGCTCCCGCTGGCGTCCCCTGGCGCCGCCGGCGCGACCGTCGGTGTGCTTTGGCCGCTTCCGCGGCGGCTGAGTAAGTTCTCATCCCGTGTCCGCAGGGAGCGACTTCCTCCGCCAGTACCTGACGGTTGCCATCTTCGGCACCCTCGCCGTGGCGCTCGTCGGCCTCCTGCTCGGCATCTCGTGGCTCATCCGTCCGAACCACGCCCAGCCGGGCAAGTACCTCACCTACGAGTCCGGCTCTGACGCCATCGGCGCGGACTGGAGCCAGTCGCAGGTCCGCTATTACATCTTCGCCCTGCTCTTCGTGATGTTCGACGTCGAAGCCGTGTTCATCTTCCCGTGGGCCACTCAGCTCGAGACCTACGGCTCGTTCGGTCTCGTCGAGATGTTCGTGTTCATCTTCATCCTGTTGCTGGGCCTCGTGTACGCGTGGCGCAAGGGGGTCCTTCGTTGGGTCTAGGCCTCGTCGAGAGCGGCAAGATGCCCAAGCCGCTCACCAAGCTCCTCAACATCAGCCGCAAGTACTCGCTGTGGGTGTACCAGTGGGGGCTCGCGTGCTGCGCGATCGAGATGGCCGCGGCCTTGGCCGCGCCCCGTTACGACGTGATGCGCCTCGGCGTCATCCCGTTGCCGGCCAGCCCGCGCCAGGCCGACCTCATGATCGTGTCGGGCACGGTCACCGACAAGATGGCCCCGGCCATCCGTCGCCTGTGGGAGCAGATGCCCGACCCGAAGTACGTGATCTCGATGGGCTCGTGCGCGAACTGCGGCGGCCCGTACTGGGACAGCTACTCGGTCACCAAGGGCGTCGACCAGGTCATCCCCGTCGACGTGTACGTGCCCGGGTGCCCACCACGGCCCGAGGCCCTGCTCGAGGGGATCGTCCTGCTGCAGGAGCGCATCCTCAACGAGGACCCGGCCGAGCGTTGGAAGGGTGACCCGCTTGTCGTCGCCTGACGCTCCCACCGAGGCCCCCGACCAGGCTGCCGACGAGACCGAGGAGGCGCCGGCGGTCGACGAGCTGCGCGACGGGGTCGTCGCGCGCCTGGCCGAGCTGCTCGGCGACGGCCTGGTCGAGCACCACGTCGCCGCGGGTCAGGACATGTGGATCCGCGTCACCAGCGACGCGTGGGCCGTGACGGCCGAGACACTGCGCAACGTGCTGGGGGCGCGCTACTTCTGCTTCCTCTCCGCGATCGACTGGAAGCCGTCGCCCTTCGGCCGTTACCTCGACGCCGAGGTCGACACGATCGTCCACGGCGCCACGGCAAAGGAGCCCGAGCCCCAGCAGACCGGCGTCACCGGCGGTGAGGCCCGGTTCCAGGTGCTCGCCCGGGTGGCGAATGTGCGCGACCACTGGGGCATCACTATCAAGGCGGATGCCACACCCGACGACGCACCGCGCGTGCCGACGTGGACCCGCGTCTATGCCGGCGCCGACTGGCACGAACGTGAGGCGTGGGAGATGTTCGGCATCACCTTCGAGGGCCACCCTCACCTCCGCCACATCTACCTGCCGAGCGAATTCGAGGGGTACCCCCTCCGGAAGGACTTCCCGCTCATCTCGCGCATGGTGAAGCCCTGGCCCGGCATCGTCGACGTCGAGCCCATGCCCACCGTGGACGAGCCCGAAGGCGACACACCTCCCGCAGCCGAGAACGCACCCGACGGGGGTGATCCCGAATGACGGCAGTCTCCGATCGGCAGAAGCTGCAGTACATCGCCGCGCAGGCCTCGGACGCGCGACTGAACGTCGAGCTCGAGACCGAGGGCATGACGCTGAACCTCGGTCCGCAGCATCCTGCCACGCACGGCACGCTGCGCATCGTGGCCCGCCTCGACGGCGAGCAGGTCGTCCATGCGGAGCCGATCATGGGCTACATGCACCGCGGCTACGAGAAGATCGTCGAGGTGCGGACCTACGCCCAGGTCACCACGCTGATCAACCGGATCGACTGGCTGGGCAGCTTCGCCAACGAGGTGCCCTTCATCCTCGCAGCCGAGCGATTGATGGGGATCGAGCCGCCCAAGCGCGCGACCTGGATCCGCACGCTGCTCTTCGAGATGGCCCGCATCGCGAACATCGGTCTGTTCCTCGGCGAGATGGGCCTGCAGGTCGGCGCCGTCACGCCGGCGTTCTACGCCTTCCGCGACCGAGAGTTCGTGCTGAACCAGATCGAGGCGGTCACCGGCGGCCGCTTCCACCCGAACTTCGATCGCATCGGCGGCGTGAAGGACGACCTGCCCAAGGGCTGGATCGACGAGACCCGCGCCGTGATGGACCGCATGCGCGACTTCTGCGACGAGATGGAGGAGCTCCTCATGGGCTCCGAGATCTTCCAGGCGCGCTGTCGCGGCATCGGCGTCATCCCCGCCGACGTCGCCCTGCAGTTCGGCCTCTCGGGCGCGAACCTGCGGGCGTCGGGCGTCGACTGGGACATCCGCCGTGATGGCAACCACGGCCTGCTCGCGTACGACGACCTCGACTTCAGCGTCTGGACCCACCCCGACGGCGACAGCTTCGCCCGGTTCTGGGTCCGCCTCCAGGAGGTGCGCGAGGCCACCAAGCTCGTCGACCAGCTGCTCGACGGCATGCCGAGCGGGCCGATCATGGCCAAGGTCCCCCGCATCATCAAGGTGCCGGCGGGCGAGGCGTTCGTGTCGACCGAGAACCCGCTCGGTGAGATGGGCTACTACATCGTGTCGAAGGGCGACCTGGTCCCGTTCAGGGTGAAGATCCGCTCGGCCAGCTTCAACAACGTCTCGGTCGTGCCGTGGGTGCTCCGCGGCGTGTACGTGCCCGACATCATCACGATCCTCGGGAGCCTCTACTTCATCCTCGGGGACATCGACCGTTGATCGCGCTCGAGCTCGCCTACTGGCAGGAGACGACCCTGCGGGTCGTCATCGGCCTGGCCGCGCTCCTGGCCCTGACCGGCGGCGTCGTCTACCTGTTCCTGTTCAAGTTCGTCTCGTTCATGCAGAGTCGCCTCGGCCCGATGGAGGCCGGCCCCTACGGCTCGCTGCAGCTCCTCGCCGAGGTCGGAAAGTGGCTGCAGAAGGAAGACATCTTCACCGAGCGCGCCGACCGGATCGTGTTCGCCGCGTCGCCGTTCGTGGTCATCACGTCGACGTTCCTGTTGTTCGTGGTGGTGCCCGGCGGACCGAACGCGGTGGTGGCCGATCTCGACAACAGCCTCCTGTACGCGATGGCGGTGTCGGCCATCTCGGTGATCGGCATCCTGATGGCCGGCTGGGCCTCCGCGAACAAGTACGCCCTCCTCGGCGGCCTCCGCGCCGCGGGCCAGCTCGTCGCCTACGAGCTCCCGATGATCCTCGCCATCGTCGGCGTGGTCATCCAGGCGGGCAGCCTGAACCTGCAGGACATCGTGTACGCCCAGTCCGAGGGCGAGATCTTCGGCGTCGGCTGGATCGGCAACCCATTCATCCTCACGCAGTTCGTCGGCTTCCTCGTCTTCATGATCGCCATGCAGGCCGAGCTCACCCAGACCCCGTTCGACATGCCCGTCGCCGAATCCGAGCTCGTCGCCGGCTACATGGTCGAGTACTCCGGCATCCGATTCCTCGTGTACTTCATCGCCGAGTTCGCGACCGCTGTCGGCTTCTCGGCCATCGCCGCCACGATGTTCCTCGGCGGCTGGGCGTTGCCGGCGGACTGGGGCATCTCCCGAGACTGGATGCACGTCATCGGTCCGATCGTCGCGGCGACGAAGGCCATCGCGCTCACCGGCCTGGTGTTCTGGGTCCGGTTCAGCTTCCCGCGGTTCCGCGAGGACCAGCTCCAGCGCCTCGCGTGGAAGTTCCTCATCCCCATCACGCTGGCCAACATCGTGGTCACCGGTGTCCTGAAGGTGGCGTTCTGAATGCCTGCTCCCAAGGTGCCCGGAGTGTTGAAGGGCCTCGGCGTCACGTTGCGCGAGGCGATGAAGACGATGTTCCCGGGTGGGCCGGTGCCGTCGCCGTCGAAGGGCGCGGCCACGGTGCAGTACCCGCGCGAGAAGGAGCTGCCGGCGACCCGAAGCCGTGGCGTCATCTCGCTGCACGAGGAGAACTGCACCTCCTGCATGCTCTGTGCCCGTGAGTGCCCCGACTGGTGCATCTACATCGAGGCGCACAAGACGCTCGCCCCGCCGCGCCGGGCCGGCGGCAAGCCGCGCCAGGTCAACACCCTCGACCGCTTCGACATCGACTACTCGCTGTGCATGTACTGCGGCATCTGTGTCGAGGTCTGCCCGTTCGAGGCGCTGTTCTGGACGCCGGAGTACGAGTACTCCGAGTTCAAGATCGCCGACCTGCTCCACGACAAGGAGCGCCTCGGCCAGTGGCTCGACACCGTGCCCGAGTTCGAGGCGTACGAGGCCGGGTCCGAGGCCAAGGTGAAGAAGGTGCCGCCGCCCCCGACCAAGGCGAGCGGGTCGTGATCGCGTCCATCGTCGCCCAGGCGTCGCCGTCGTTCTCGCTGCCGGCCAACATCTGCTTCGGCATCACCGCGGCGGTGATGATCGGCTCGGCGATCAAGGTCGTCACGACCAAGAACGTCGTGCACGCCGCGCTGTACCTGGTGATGGTGCTGGCCGGTGTGGGCGTGAACTACCTGCTGCTGCAGGCCGAGTTCCTCGCGCTGACCCAGTTCCTCGTCTACATCGGCGCGATCGTCGTGCTGTTCCTGTTCGGCGTGATGCTCACCAAGGCGCCGCTCGGCCGTTCCGAAGACCTCGACAACCTCCGCCAGCGGCCATTGGCCCTCCTCGTTTCGCTGATCCTGCTCGGCGTGCTCGCCGGTACGCTGCTCGACTCGTTCGGCGACGACAAGCTGCCGTTCCGCCTGTCGCCCGAGGGCAACACCCAGGCGATCTCGGACTCGATCTTCTCGACCTACCTGATCCCCTTCGAGGTGGTCTCGGTGCTCCTGTTGGCCGCGTTGATCGGCGCCATCGTCCTGGCGCGCAAGGACTGATCGCGATGCTGCTGAACCAGTTCCTGCTGCTCTCCGCCGCGCTCTTCTGCATCGGTGTCTACGGCGTGCTCGTGCGGCGCAACGGCGTGCTCGTGCTGATGTCGATAGAGATGATCCTGAACGCCGTCAACATCAACCTCGTCGCGTTCGGCACCTTCCACGGCATCGCCGGTCAGGTGTTCGCCCTCTTCGTGATCGCCGTCGCCGCCGCCGAGGTGGGCGTCGGGCTCGCGATCATCCTGCTCATCTACCGCAACAGCCGCTCGATCGACATCGACCAGCTCGACGAGCTGAAGGGCTGAGTCTGGCCATGGACTGGTTCCTCACCCACGCCTGGATCATCCCTGCCCTGCCGGCGCTGGGTTTCGTGTTGATCCTGCTGTTCGGCAAGCGATTCCTCGGCCCGACCCGAGCCCACTGGATCGGTGTCCCGCTCATCGCGGTCGCCTTCGTGCTGTCGATCTGCACAGGCGTCGCCTGGATCCAACACACGAACGACCCCCACGGCGGCCCGCTCGCGGACGTCCAGGAGGAGTGCTCGCGCACGGTCCAGGCCACCGGCTCGGAGGAGCCGGCCGAGCACGCCGACGAGGGCCCGACCGAGGGGCACGCCGCGGCTCGCGGCCGCTCGGTGGCTCAGGAGGATCACGGGACCGAGGCGACGACGACCCAGGAGGGTGGCGAGGAGCACGCCGAGGCCGAGAAGCACCACGACACCCAGCCGGTGGTGCGGTGCGTCTCGTGGTTCGACACCGGTGATCACTCCTTCACGATCGGCACGCTGGTCGACGGCCAGGCCGTGATGCTGCTCTTCGTCGTCACGCTGATCTCGTTGCTGGTCCACCTCTATTCGACCGACTACGTCAACGGTGACCGGCGCTACACGCACTACTACGCGTTCCTCTCGCTGTTCACCTCGTCGATGTTGTTCTTCGTCCTCGCCGAGAACACCCTGCAGATGATGGTGGGCTGGGAGCTCGTCGGCGTGTGCTCGTTCGCGTTGATCGGGCACTGGTGGGAGGAGAAACCGAACTCCGACGCGGCGCTGAAGGCGTTCATCACCAACCGCGTAGGAGACGTGGGTCTCATCGTCGGTGTGATCGTCCTGTTCTTCGGCGCGGGTCAGAGCTTCTCGATCATCGACATCAACATCGGGGCCAACGAAGGCCTGATGAACCACACGGTGCTGCTCGTGGCGTCGTGCTGCCTGATCACCGCGGTGATGTCGAAATCGGGCCAGTTCGTGCTGCACACGTGGCTGCCCGACGCCATGGCCGGCCCGACCCCGGTCTCCGCGCTGATCCACGCCGCGACGATGGTGGTCGCGGGCATCTACATGGTGGGCCGTCTCTATCCGGTGTTCTTCGAGGGCCTCGCCATCGGCGGCAGCTCGATCAACCTGCTGGCGCTCGTCGGTGGTGTGACCGCGGTGTTCGGGGCGCTGTTGGCCTTCGTGCAGAAGGACATCAAGAAGGTGCTCGCCTACTCCACGGTCAGCCAGCTCGGCTTCATGGTGACCGCGCTCGGCGTCGGCGCGTGGACCGCGGCGATGTTCCACCTCTTCACCCACGCGATGTTCAAGGCCTGCCTGTTCCTCGGCGCCGGGTCCCTCAGCCACGCCTCGCACCACTCGTTCAACATGGTCGACGACATGGGCGGTCTGCGCCGGGTCATGCCCCGGACCTACTGGACCTACCTCATCGGCACGCTCGCCCTCGCGGGCATCATCCCCTTCGCCGGGTTCTGGTCGAAGGACGAGATCCTCGCCGGCACCGGCAGCGCGAACGAGGGCGTGGGCAACTACCACTTCGCGCTCGTGATGCTGCTGATCGGTGCGTTCTGCACCGCCGCCTACATGACCCGGACCATCTGGTACGCGTTCTACAACGGCGAGTACAAGGGCCACGGCCATCCGCACGAGTCGGGCCCGGTGATCACCTGGCCGCTCATCGTCCTCGCCGCGCTGACCTGTGTGATCTGGCTGGTCAACATCCCGACGAAGTTCTTCTTCGACTGGCGACCGCCCGAGTCCTTCACGCTGAAGTTCGAGCACTACGTCGAACCGGTCGGCCCGTTCTTCCCCGGGTCGAGCGACAACTTCACTCATGCCGAGTTCAACGGCTGGATCGCCGCGCTCAGCCTGCTGGTCGCCGGCGGTGGCCTCCTCGCCGGGTACCTCTTCTACTGGAAGCGGGCGCTCAAACCCCTCGAGAACCTCGCCGAGAAGAGCCGTTTGGCCGCCTTCTTCAAGAACATCCTCGTCAACAAGTACTACTTCGACTGGCTCTACACCGACGTGATCGTGCACGCGGTGAAGAAGCCGATCGCCGCGGCCGCCTACTGGTTCAACCAGAAGGTGCTCGACGGCGTCGTCGACGGGGCGGGCAAGACGGCGGTCGCGAGCGGCCGGTTCGTCTACGACAAGATCGACCAAGGGGTCATCGACGGTGTCGTCAACGGCACCGCGGTGGTCGCCACCGAGTCCGGCGGCGAGTTGCGCCGTACCCAGACCGGTCGCGTCCAGCAGTACGCCGCGCTGTTCTTCGCGGCGGCCGCGATCCTGGCCGGCATCTTCGTGCTGGTCATCGGGTGAGGAGCGCTACGAACGTGAACCAGGAGACAAGCCACCGATGAACGACTTCCTCCACGACTGGGGACTCGCGGTCATCACCTTCCTGCCGCTCGTCGGCGCGCTGGTGATGCTGCTGATCCCGAAGACCGAGGAGCAGACCCACAAGCTGGTGGCCCTCGGCACCTCGCTCGCCGCCTTCGCGGTGGGTATCTGGATCCTGTTCGAGTTCAACTACGACGCGGCCGAGCGGATGCAGTTCACGATCGACCGGTCATGGATCGAGCTCATCAACAGCCGGTTCATCATGGGTGTCGACGGAATCTCGCTGCCGTTGGTGGTCCTCACGCTGCTCATCGTGCCGCTGTGCTTGATCTACTCGTTGAACCACATCCCCGAGCCGGGCAACCCCAAGGCGTTCCTGATCCTGATCCTCATCCTCGAGACGGGCATGGTCGGCTCGTTCGTGGCTCAGGACCTCATCCTCTTCTTCGTGTTCTTCGAGGTCGTGCTGTTGCCGATGTACTTCATGATCGGCGTATGGGGCGGCGAGCAGCGCCAGTACGCGTCGATCAAGTTCTTCCTGTACACCCTGTTCGGCTCGGCGCTGATGATCGTGTCGTTCCTGGCCCTCTACTGGCTCACGGGCGCCGACAGCTTCGGCATGGCCGACCTGGCCGCGTCGTCGGGCGGCATCAGCTCCACCGCCGGGTTCCTCATCTTCGGTGGCATGTTCATCGGCTTCGGCATCAAGGTGCCGATCTTCCCGTTCCACACCTGGCTGCCCGATGCCCACACGCAGGCGCCCACCGTCGGCTCGGTGATCCTGGCCGCGGTGCTGCTGAAGTTGGGCACCTACGGGTTCGTGCGGATCGGCATCGGGATCCTTCCTGACCCCGCGCACGACTGGGCACCGATCATCGCCATCGTCGCCACCATCGGCATCATCTACGGCGCCCTCGGCTGTCTCGCCCAGACCGACATGAAGCGACTGATCGCGTTCTCGTCGGTGGCGCACATGGGCTTCGTGATGCTCGGCATCGCGACGTTGACCGACTACGGCATCAACGCCGCGGTGTTCGGCATGGTCGCGCACGGCCTCATCACCGGCATGTTGTTCTTCCTCGCCGGTTCGATGAAGGACCGCTACCACACCCTCGAGATCAAGCGCCTCGGCGGCCTGCTCGTGCAGGCACCGAGGATGGGCTGGATCCTCGGCTTCTGCGCCATGGCTTCGCTGGGCCTGCCCGGCCTGGCGGGGTTCTGGGGCGAGTTCCCGGCGATCCTCGCGGCCTACCAGCCCGCGGAGGGCCTGAGCGAGACCCTGTTCCGCACCTGCATGGTGATCGCCGCGCTCGGCACGGTCCTGGCTGCGGGTTACCTGCTGTGGCTTCTCCAGCGCACCGCCTTCGGCACCCCGAAGGAGGAGTTCGAGAACAACTCCCACGTGAGCGACGTGTCGCCGACCGAGTGGACGGCCTGGCTGCCGTTGCTGGTGCTGATCCTCATCCTGGGATTCCTTCCCGGCCTGATGTTCGACGTCACCAACCCCGCGGTACAGGCGATCAGCTCCGTGACGGGGGGCTGAGGTCGTCGTGATCGCGTCGCTGTTCGCGCAGGCCGGGTGGAGCGCACCCGTGCTCGACTGGCACGCGCTCGCGCCCGAGCTGATCGTGACCGGGACCGTCTGCGCGCTGTTGCTGATCGACGTGATCATGCTGGAGCGGGCCAAGCCCGTGATCTCGGCCGTCGCCAGCCTCGGGTTCCTCGCGGCACTCGTTCCGTTGGTGACCCTCGCCCTGCACGACGACTCGACCCGCGAGATGTTCGGCGGTGCCTACGTCACCGACGAGGCCGCACTGCTGCTCAAGGCGCTCTTCCTCGTGTCGGGCTACATCGTGGTGCTGCTGGCGACCAACTACGTGGCCGAGGGCGACTACTGGGAGTCGGAGTTCTACACGCTGATCGCCTCATCGCTGCTCGGGATGTTGGTCATGGCGTCGGCCCGCGACCTCATCTCGATCTTCCTGGCACTCGAGCTGCTGTCGATCCCGGCCTACATGCTCGCCGCCTGGCGCAAGCGTGACCCGAAGTCGAACGAGGCGGGCCTGAAGTACTACCTGATGGGAGTGTTCGCCTCGGCGGTCCTGCTCTACGGCATGTCCCTGGTCTACGGCGTGGCCGGCTCGACCAAGCTCGTCGACATCGGTGTCGCGCTCGAGGAGTCGGGCAATGCGTCGGTGATCACCCTCGCGGTGATCTTCGTGCTCATCGGCTTCGCCTTCAAGGTCTCGGCGGTGCCGTTCCACACGTGGGCTCCCGACACCTACGAGGGCGCGCCGACCCCGGTCACCGCGTTCCTCGCGGTCGCGTCGAAGACCGCCGGATTCGTGGCGCTGATCAACGTGGTGTTCTTCGCCTTCCTCGGACAGGGCGATGTCGTCCGCCCGGTCCTCTGGGTGCTGTCCGCGCTGTCGATGACGGTCGGCAACCTGATCGCGCTGCGCCAGACCAACGTCGTGCGCATGCTGGCCTACTCCGGCATCGCTCAGGCCGGGTTCATCCTGGCGCCGTTCGCGGTGGCGGGTCAGTCCGAGACCGCCCTGTCAACGATCATCGTCTACCTGGTGATCTACGGCGCGATGAACCTCGGAGCCTTCACCGTCGTCATCGCCGTCGCCCGCAAGACCCGGTCGGCCGAGATCGACAGCTACAACGGACTCTTCAGCTACGCGCCAGGGCTCACGGTCGCCATGACGATCTTCCTCGCCTCGTTGATCGGCATCCCGCCCTTCGCCGGCTGGTACGCCAAATTCGGCGTGGTGAAGTCACTGGTCGAGGCCGACACGGGCTGGGGTTACTCGCTGGTCGCGATCGTCGCGGTCAACACCGCAATCGCCGCCGCGTACTACCTGCGCATCGCGAGGGCGATGTGGTTCGAGGAGGAGCCGAACGGCGACCTCTCGCCGGTGCGGGTGCCGCCGTCGCTGGTCTCGTCGCTCGCGATCTGTCTGCTCGCCACCGTGGTGTTCGGGGTGCTGCCCCAGCTCCTCACCGAGGCCGCGAGCATCACCACCGCCCTCGGGCGGTGAGCCCCGGGCCGATCCGGTTCGACGAGTACCAGGAGCGCGCCCTCTACGACCCGGTCGACGGATTCTTCGCGCGTGGCCGTGGCGCCGGCCGTCGCCGGGGCGACTTCATCACCAGTCCGGAGGTCGGCCCGCTGTTCGGCGCGGTGGTGGCCCGTGCCATCGACGGGTGGTGGCGTCGGTCGGGCCGTCCGGACCGGTGGCGTGTGGTCGAAGTGGGCGCAGGTCGCGGTGCGCTCGCCGCGTCGGTGTTGGCTGCAGCGCCCGAGTGTGGCACCACGATGCGGTACGTCTGTGTCGAGCGATCGGCGGTGTTGCGAGACGAGGCGCGCGACCTCCTCGGTGGCCGCGTGGAGATCGCTGCCGAGCTGCCGCGCGAGCCGGCCGATGGGGTGATGCTCGCCAACGAGCTGCTCGACAACCTGCCCGTGCGCGTACTGGAGCGAACAGTCGAGGGATGGCTCGAGCTCCACGTCGACGACGGCGCCGAGGTGCTCGCCCCGACCGAGTTGAGCCTGGAGGTCGACGTTCCCCCCGGTACGCGCCTGCCGGTGCACCTCGCCGCCGCCGACTGGGCACGGGCGGCGGTGGCATCGCTGCGATCGGGCGTGGTCGTCGCGATCGATTACGGCGTCGAGCGGACCCAAGAGCTGGCGGCGCGGCCTTGGCTTCGCACGTACCGAGGTCACGACCTCGGGCACGACCCGCTGGCCGATCCCGGGGAGCGCGACATCACCGTCGACGTGGCCTTCGACCAGCTGCCGGCTCTCACCTCGCTGATGACCCAGGCCGACTTCCTTCGAGACTGGGGCATCGAAGCGCTCGTGGAGGAGGGTCGACGGATGTGGGCCGATCGAGCGCACGTCGGCGATCTCGAGGCCGTGCGGGCCCGCAGCCGCGTGACCGAGGCCGAAGCGCTGCTGGACCCGTCGGGGCTGGGTGCGTTCCTCGTGGCGCAATGGGAGGTGGGCGCGCCGGCCTTGTCGTGAGCCGGCGCTACGCGTCGATGCCGACCCGGTCCCAGAGCCGGTCGTAGAGCTGGTCGAACACGCCACTCACGTCGGCCGCCCGCGACCCGAGGCGATGGATGGGCAGGCGGGCCGACGCCGCTTCGGCGATCGCCACGCGCTGAGGGATCGGCGGGTCCCACACACTCGACGAGCCCACGACGCGGGTCAGCTCGTCGTACTGTCGGGCCGCCTCGTTGCCGCGGGCCGGCATCCGGTTCACCACCACGCCGGCCAGGTCGAGCTGGCCGTTGTGGCGCTCCCACACGCGCTCGATCAGACCGGTGACGCTCGTGACGCCGCGCAGACTGAGGGCGGTGGGCTCGACGACGACGAGAGCCTCGTCGGCTGCGGCGAGCGCGTTGGTCGTGAGGTCGCCGAGTGACGGTGGACAGTCGATGAGCACCATCGCGTAGGAACGGGCGAGGCCGTCGAGGGCGCGGCGCAACCGGAGCTCGGTCCGCTGTCCGAGCAACGTCTCGATGCCGCCGCGTATGGCCTCGAACCGCTGCAAGGACGGGTCCGACGGCACGACGTCGACGAGGTGGCTCCAGTCCGACCGGACCACCGTCGAGCGTGCTGCGCCGGCTCGACCCGAGCCGACCGCGTCGGCGAGGGACCGTCGCAGGTGGTCGCCGTCGACGCCGGTGATCCAGGTGGCGGCGCCCTGCGGGTCGAGGTCGACGACCAGCACCCGATGTCCACGTTGCATCGCGGAGGAGACCAGGCCGGCGACGACCGTCGTCTTGCCCACGCCGCCCTTCTGGTTCACGACGGCGATCACGCTGCTCACGGTCGATCATGCTCGCGGCCGCTCCCTGGGTGGCGCCAGCCGGGCGGCCATCTCGACGGGCCAGTGGATCGCGGGGCCCCCGTGAGATCGCGCGGGATCGAACGGTTACCGTGAACGAATGGTCGATCTCACCGACGTCAGTGCCGACCTGCGAGCCGAGGCCGAGGCCATCGCGGCCGACGTCGTCGCGCTGCGACGTGCGATCCACCGCCGGCCCGAGCTCGGCCTGGCGAACCCCGAGACCCAGGCCCTGATCCTCGAGGCGCTCGACGGGTTGGGCCTCGAGATCACCACGGGGCGCGAGCTCACGTCGGTCGTGGCGACGCTGAGGGGCGCACGGCCGGGGCCGACGCTGCTGTTGCGGGCCGACACCGACGCGCTGCCGATGACCGAGGACACCGAGTGGGAGCACCGCAGCGAGATCGGTGACACGGCCCACGTCTGCGGGCACGACGCCCACGTGGCGATGCTCGTCGGCGCGGCCCGCGTGCTGGCGGCCCATCGCGACGAACTCGCGGGCACCGTGCGGTTCATCTTCCAACCGGGGGAGGAGGGCCAGGGCGGCGCCGCGTTCATGCTCGAGGAGGGGATCCTCACCGACGGCCTCGACGAGCCCGTGGCCGCCGCCTTCGCGATCCACATCACGCCGAACATCCCGGCGGGGATGGTGGCGTCGCGAGCCGGTTCGCTGATGGCGTCGGCCGACGAGTTCTTCGTGACGATCCGCGGGCAGGGTGGCCATGCCTCGACGCCGCACTTCGCGACTGACCCGGTCCCGGTCGCCTGCGAAGCGGTCACTGCGTTGCAGGCGATGGTGACGCGCACCGTGAACGCGTTCGACCCGGCCGTGGTCACCGTCGCCCACGTCACGGCCGGAACGACCACGAACGTGATCCCGGAGACCGCGAAATTCTCGGGCACGATCCGCACGGTCAGCGAGTGGACGAGGATCGGAGTCCAAGCGGGCGTCGAGCGTGTGGCCGACGGGGTGGCGGCGGCTCACGACTGCACGGCCGAGGTGCGGATCCAGGACGGGTATCCGGTCACGATCAACGACGCGGGGTTCGTGGAGTTCGCGGCCGAGACGGTCCGTCAGGCGTTCGGCGAGGAGTCATGGTTCGAGATGCCGTGGCCGATCATGGGAGCGGAGGACTTCAGCTACATCCTCCAGAAGGTGCCCGGCGCGATGTTCTTCCTGGGCGTGTGCCCCGACGACATCGCCAACTCGCTCGACGCGCCGTCGTGTCACTCGAACCTCATGCGCCTGAACGAGTCGGCGCTGCCGGTCGGCGTCGCGCTCCACGCAGCCGTCGCGCTCCGCTACCTCTCCTGACGTCGCGCCGACCCGTCGGCGGGGGAGCGGTGGAATCGCGATCGCTAACCTGCGACCTGACCGTCAAAAGGGGGTGCGGCGCGTGAGCGAGCCGACGATCGAGGACTACTACCACGAGGACCGCACGTTCCCGCCGTCCGCGGAGTTCGTGGCCAGCGCGAACCTCGGCGATCGGTCGCTCTACGACGAGGCCGACGCCGACTACGAGGCGTTCTGGGCTCGACAGGCCCGCGAGCTGCTCACGTGGTTCGACGACTTCGACACGACGCTCGAATGGACGCTGCCCGACGCCAAGTGGTTCGTCGGCGGCACCCTCAACGTCAGTTACAACTGCCTCGACCGCCACGTCGAAGCCGGCCTCGGCGACCGGGTCGCGTTGCACTGGGAGGGCGAGCCCGGCGACACCCGCACCATCACCTACGCCGACCTCCTCGCCGAGGTGAGCCGGTTTGCCAACGTGTTGAAAGGCCTCGGCGTCGAGCGCGGCGATCGAGTCGCGATCTACCTGCCGATGATCCCCGAGATCGTCGTGGCCATGCTGGCGTGCACCCGAATCGGCGCGGCGCACTCGGTGATCTTCGGCGGGTTCAGCCCCGACTCGATCACCGACCGGGTGAACGACGCCCGGGCCGTGGTTGTGATCACCGCCGACGGTGGCTATCGGCGCGGCGCGCCGTTTCCTCTGAAGCCGAACGTCGACGCCGCGCTCGAGGGATGTGAGTCGGTCAGCAGCGTGATCGTCGTCGACCGGTGCGGCCTGGACGTGGAGATGACCTCGGGTCGCGACCACTGGTACGACGAGATCCTGGACGAGGCCGCCCCTGGATGCCCGCCCGAGCACATGGACGCCGAGGACCTGCTCTACCTGCTCTACACCTCGGGCACCACGGCCAGGCCCAAGGGCATCATGCACACGACCGGGGGCTACCTCACCCAGATCGCCTTCACCCACCGCTACGTGTTCGACCTGAAGCCCGAGACCGACGTCTACTGGTGCGCCGCCGACGTCGGTTGGGTCACCGGCCACAGCTACATCGTCTACGGCCCGCTCGCGAACGGAGCGACGTCGCTGCTCTACGAGGGCACTCCCGACACGCCCCGCCCCGAGTTCCGCGAGGGCGACCAGGCGAGCTGGCCCAAGGACCGGCTCTGGGACCTGATCGAGCGCTACGGCGTGACCCAGCTCTACACCGCGCCCACCGCGATCCGGACCTTCATGAAGTGGGGGGCCAAGTGGCCCGAGCGCCACGACCTGTCCTCGCTGCGCGTGCTCGGCACGGTCGGCGAGCCCATCAACCCCGAGGCGTGGATGTGGTACCACCGCCACATCGGCGGCGAACGATGCCCGATCGTCGACACGTGGTGGCAGACCGAGACCGGCGGCCACATGATCAGCCCATTGCCTGGTGTCGTCGCCACCAAGCCCGGCTCGGCCACCTTCCCGCTGCCGGGCATCGGTGCCGAGGTGGTCGACGACCACGGCGAGCCCGTCGAGCGCGGCGGCGGCTACCTCACCCTCACCAAGCCGTGGCCCTCGATGCTGCGCGGCATCTGGGGTGACCCCGAGCGCTACCGCTCGACGTACTGGTCGACCTACGAGGGTCGCTACTTCGCCGGCGACGGCGCCAAGATCGACGACGATGGCTACTTCTGGCTGCTCGGCCGGGTCGATGACGTGATGAACGTGTCGGGCCACCGCATCTCGACCACCGAGGTCGAGTCCGCCCTCGTCGATCACCCGTCGGTGGCCGAGGCCGCGGTCGTGGGCGCCACCGACGACACCACCGGTCAGGCCATCGTGGGGTACGTGATCCTCCGCGGCGGCAACGACGCCACCGACATGCTGGGCGAGGACATCCGCCAGCACGTCGCGACCAAACTCGGCGCGATCGCGCGGCCTCGAACAGTGGTGCTCGTGCCGGACCTGCCCAAGACGCGTTCGGGCAAGATCATGCGCCGGCTGCTGCGAGATGTGGCCGAGGGTCGGGCCCTGGGCGATACCACCACCTTGGCCGACCCGGCCGTCGTCGACGAGATCCGCACCCGCGCCGCGGAGTCGCCCCACGAGGAGTGAGACGCGCGGCGGTCGGCCAGGTCCGCATAGCCTGCACGTCTGGAGGATCCACGTGCAGGTCGGTCATTTCGACAATTGGTTGTGGCGCGAGAGCCCGGTCGACGCCGGCAGGACCATCGTGTTCGACATGGACGGCGTGCTGTCTGACGCTGCCGGTCGCCAGCACTTCATCGAGTACCCGTTCCCCGATTGGGAGGCGTTCTTCCACGCGTGTGGCGACGACGCCCTCATCGACGAAGTGGCGCGACTGCTCGAGGTGATCGACGACGACCACCGCATCGTGCTGCTCACCGCTCGACCGATCCGCGTGCAGCCCCAGACCCTCGCGTGGCTCGACCGCTACGGCCTGCGTTGGGACCTGCTGATCATGCGCGAGTTCGGTGATTACATGGCGTCGAGGGTCTTCAAGAAGCGCAGCGTCGCCGAGCTGCGTGAGTACGGCTTCGACCTTCGCCTCGCGTTCGAGGATGACCCCCGCAACGTGCACATGTTCCACAGCGAGGGCGTGCCCTGCATCTACATCCACTCCGGCTACTACGACTGACTCGAGCCTGATGGTCGAGCTTCCTCCGTTCAGGCTCGGTCGCTGGCGCTCCCTGCTTCACTGCGGAACCATCGACGGGTCCTGAGAACGCCTCAGGATGCTGTGGGAACTCTGCCCCTCCGGCGGAAGAATGTCGGCATGAAGAACAACCTCAAGACGGCGGCGCTGCTCGCGGGGCTCGGTGGCCTGTGTCTCGCGATCGGCTCGTTCTGGGGTCCTCAGGGCCTGTGGATCGGTCTGTTCATCGGTCTCGCCTTCGTGGGCGGCTCCTACTGGTTCAGCGACAAGCTGGCGATCGGCGCGGCTCGCGCCCAGGAGGTCGACGAGTCGACCGCGCCCGAGTACATCGCCATGGTCCGTGACCTGGCGCAACGGTCCGACATCCCCATGCCCCGCTGCTACGTCGCGCCGAGCCCGCAGCCCAACGCCTTCGCCACCGGGCGCAGCCCCTCACACGCGGCGGTGTGCATCAACAGCGGGCTCACCGACTTCCTGACCTGGGACGAGATCCAGGGCGTGCTGGCCCATGAGATCTCCCACGTCCGCAACCGCGACATCCTCACCAGCTCGGTCGCGGCCGCCATCGCGATGGGCATCACCTTCATCGCGCGCATGGCCATGTGGGGCGCGATCTTCGGTGGCGGCCGGAGTGACGACCGCGACGGAGGTAGCGCGATCGGCGCGCTCCTCATGGTCGTGCTCGCCCCGATCGCCGCGATGCTCATCCAGATGGCGATCAGCCGCAGCCGCGAGTTCGAGGCCGATGCCTCGGCGGCACGCCTCCTCGGCAACGGCGAGCCCCTCGCCCGAGCGCTCGAGAAGCTCGAGATCGGCACCGAGCGGATCCCCGTCGAGGTCAATCCCGCGCAGGCGCAGGCCTACATCGCCGAGCCGCTCCGGGGGAAGGGCATCGCCTCGATGTTCTCCACCCACCCGCCGATGGCAGACCGGGTCGCCCGGCTGCGCGCCGGCGAGTGGCGCTGATCGCGGGCCCTCGACCCGGCGACATGTCAGTCGCGGAAGTTGCCGAACTGGAGTGGGATGCCGAAGTCATGCTCCTTGCACGCCGCGATCACCGCCTGCAGGTCGTCACGCTTCTTCGCGATCACCCGCACCTCCTCGCCCTGGGTCTGTGACTGGATGCCCTTGAGGCCGAGACCCTTGATGAACTTGTTGAGGTCCTTCGACTTCTCCGAGTTGATTCCGGCTACCAGCGTGGCCACCTGCCGTACGGTCGCACCGGCGGCCTCCTCGACCTTCCCGTAGGACACCGCCTTCATCGACACTTGCCGGCGCACGAGCTTCTCCTCGAGCACCTGGCGCAGCGCGGCCAACCGATCCTCGGTCACCGACTTCATCGTGATCTCGTTCGTCCCGAGCTCGATCGACGAGTCGGTGCCCTTGAAGTCGAAGCGGTTCGCGATCTCCCGTGACGCCTGGTCGACCGCGTTACGGATCTCCTGTGCGTCCACCTCAGAGCTGATGTCGAAGCTCGCCACGTTGAACCTCCTTGTTGACGGACGGTCGCGCAACCTATCGAAACCGCATCGACCCTGGTCGGGATGAACGCGCGCAGGCAGCCTTCCGACGTAGGTTGTATCGGACGTCCTGTGGGGAGGGCGGTGTCCACACCCAATCCTCGACAACAGGGGGAAACCATGCGCAGAAGCTTCACACGAGGCCTTCTGGTCGTCACGGCCGCGCTCGCCCTTCTCGCGACCGCCTGCGGCGACGACGACGACGAGGGCGCCGACTCCGAAACCACCGAGGCGCCGGGCGCCGAGCGTGGCAACGTCGACGGCACCGTCGTCTTCGGCCATCTCGGCCCACAGACCGGCAGCCTCAGCGCGATCCTGCCGTCGCTCACGACGGCGGTGCAGATGGTCGTCGACGAGATCAACGCGGCGGGGGGCCTGCTGGGCAAACCCGTCACGATCTCGCTCGCTGACGACGGCAGCGACAACGCGAACCTTGCGCAGACCAGCTACGGCAAGTTGGTGAACACCGACCACATCGACGTGTTGTTCGGCCCCGCCGGCTCCGATGTGGTCGCGAGGCTCACCGATTCGATCGCCACCGACAAGTTGCCGACGTGCACGGGCTCGGCGACGGCGGGGAGCCTCAGCGGCACGGGGGACGGTTACTTCTATCGCACCGCCCCACCCGACAGCCTCCAGGGCCCGGCGTTGGGCACGCTCATCGCCGGCGACGGCCGGACGAAGACCGCGATCCTGGCCCGCAACGACGACTACGGCAGCGGGTTCGCGACGTCGCTCGAGGACACCCTCACGGAAGCGGGCGGCACGGTGACCGAGACGGTGCTGTACGACCCGAACGGTTCGAACTTCGACGGTGACGTCCAGAAGGCGCTCGACTCGGCGCCCGACTCGGTCGCCGTCATCGGCTTCGGCGACGACGGCGCCAAGATCATCAACACGATGATCGCCAAGGGAGCCGGTCCGTCGCAGATACCGATCTACACCGCCGACGGCATGCAGAGCTCGAAGTTCGCGTCGATCGTCGATCCGGCCGATCCCTCGAAGGTGGCGGGCATCAGGGGCACCGCGCCCGCAGCCTCGCCGGCCGGCGTCCAGAGCCCGTTCCAGGCAGCGTTCGCGACCAAGGGGGTCGACCCGATCTTCTCGTCGTACTACTACGACTGCGCGATCCTGATGGGGCTTGCGGTGCACTCCGCCGACACCGACGACGGCTCGGCGATCGCCGAGGAGTTCACCAAGCACCTCGAGGGCGACGAGGACTGCCAGACCTTCGCTGACTGCACGGCGTTCCTCGACGACGGCAAGACGATCCACTACCGGGGGGCGTCGAACACGTTCGACAAGTGGGAGACGATGGAGCCTGGCACCGGCGTCTACGAAGTGTGGGCCTACGACGCGGCCGGTAAGGCAGTGTCCGAATCAGCCGACACGCAGATCAAGATCGGCGGCTGATCGGCCACATCGGCACGGACGACCCTGGTGCGGCCCCTCAGCGGGGCCGCACCAGCGAGCCCAGGTACAACTCGATGATCCTCGGGTCCGACAGCAGCTCCGCGCCCGACCCCGTGTGGGCGTCGACGCCCTGGTCGAGGACGTAGCCCCGGTTGCAGATGCGCAGCGCCTTGTGGGCGTTCTGCTCGACGATGAGGATGGCGACGCCCTCACGGTTGATGGTCATGATGTGCTCGAACACCTCGTCCTGCATGTGCGGCGACAGCCCCGCCGACGGCTCGTCCAGGAGCAGCAAGGACGGTTCGATCATCAGCGCGCGACCCATGGCCAGCAGCTGACGCTGCCCACCCGACAACCGCTCCGAGCGCTCCCCGCGACGCTCGGCGAGCACGCCGAAGATCTCGAAGATCCGGTCACGGCGAGCGGCGAACTGAGAGGGTCGCGTGAAGCACCCCATCCGGAGGTTCTCCTCCACCGTCAACGTGTCGAACACGTTGCGCACCTGGGGGACGTACCCCACACCGCGGAAGACCAGTTCGTGGCCTCGACGACCGGTGACGTCCTCCCCGTCGAGGGTCACCGTTCCGGAACGGATCGGCACCAGCCCGAACACCGCTTTGACCAACGTCGACTTGCCGGCACCGTTGGGCCCGATGATGGCCACCATCTCCCCGTCGTCGACGTGAACGCTCGCGCCGCGGAGGATGTCGACGCCGGGCAGATACCCGGCCACGAGGCTCGCGACGTCGAGGACGCGCAGGCCGGTCGACCGCGGCTCGGTCACGACTCCTCCATCCCCGTGTCGCGCCCCGTGTCGCGCCGCTCGATGTTGCGGAGGTCGTCGCTGGAGCCGCCGAGGTAGGCGTGCACGACCTCCTCGTTGGCCGCGACCTCGCTCGGCGATCCGACCGCGATGATCCGACCCTGCGCCATGCACACGACCACGTCGCTGATGGCCGACACGACGTCCATGTCGTGTTCGATGAACAGGACGGTGATCCCCTCACGCGGGAGCTCGCGGATCCGCTCCAGCAGCGTCTCCCGCAGCGCTGGGTTCACGCCGGCCATCGGCTCGTCCAGCATCAACAGGCGAGGGGCCGCCATGACGGCCCGGGCGAGCTCGAGGAGCTTCCGTTGGCCGCCGGAGAGCGTGCCTGCGTAGTCGTCGACGAGCGGGCCGAGCCCGACCCACTCGACGAGGTCGCGGGCCCGTTCGACCAGCTCGGCCTCCTGGGCCTTCCACCGCCACGGCAGCAACGAGGAGAAGATGCGCTCACCTCGCTGGTGGGGCGCGGCCAGCACGACGTTCTCCAGCACCGACAGGAGCGGGAAGACCCGGGCCGACTGGAAGGTGCGGACCATGCCCTTGCGAGCCACGGCGTAGGCGGTGCTGCCGGTGAGATCGTGCCCCTCGAAGCGCCACTCGCCGTGGTCGGCCCGTTCGAACCCCGTCAGGACGTTGAAGAACGTCGTCTTCCCTGCCCCGTTCGGTCCGATGAGGGCGACGATCGAGCCGGGGTGCACCGCGAACTCGTCGACGTCGACCGCGCGGACACCTCCGAACGAGCGCTGCACGCCCTTGGCGACGAGGATCGGTTCAGCGTTCACCGATCAACACCTGGTCCTTGTTGCCGAACAACCCCTGCGGGCGGAAGACCAACAGCAACACGATGGCGAATCCGACGAACACGAAGCGCACCGCACCCGTGTCGGTCGACTCGATGACCCACCAGCCATCGCTGCCCACCGCCTGGGTCAGCACGCTGTTGAAGACCGAGACGATGAACCAGTAGAGCATCGCTCCGACCGGCGGCCCCAGCACGGTGCCGACACCACCGAGGATGATGATCAGGTACCAGTTGAACGTGGTCTGCGACCCGAAGAAGCCGGGCTGCACGAACCCCCCGTCGAGGACGAACAGCATTCCCGCGAATCCGCCGATGAGGCTGCCGAGCACGAACGCCTGGAGCTTCAGGCCGAAGACGTGCTTGCCCAAGGAACGCGCCGCTTCCTCGTCCTCTCGCATCGCCCGGATCAGGCGGCCCCAGGGGCCGCGTGAGAGCCGCCATACCAACAGTGTGGCCAACACGACGAGCGTCCAACCCACGGTCATCGCCCACAGCGTGTTCTGATTGAACGAGAACGAGCCCCATCCGTAGCGACCCTCGCTGTACGGATTGACCGCGTAGAAGTCGTCGGCGATGTCCTTGATGCCGGTGGGTCCGCCGGTGAGGCTCTCGAGCCGGGCCGAGTTCGCCACCACCCGCAGTATCTCGGCGGCCGAGATGGTGGCGATCGCGAGGTAGTCGGCGCGGAGCCGCAACGTGGGAAGGCCCAGCAGCAGGCCGAGCAGCCCGGCGGCGACGACGCCGATCAGCACGCCGACCCAGAACGACAAACCCTCGTTCACCGCGATGGCGAGCCCGTAGGCCCCCACGAGACCCGAGGCGATGTGGCCGAAGTTCAGCAGACCGGCGAACCCGAACTGCACGTTGAGCCCGATCGAGGCCAGCGCGTAGACGCAGGCGGCGATGCCGACGGTGTCGCGTAGCCCGTCGACGAGCGCAGCGCCGACGTCGACCGCTCCCAGCACGTCAGGCCGTCCTCGCGCGCACGCCGAAGATGCCCTGCGGACGGATGAGCAGCACCGCGATCAGTGTGGCCAGCGCGACCACGATCTTGAGATCGCTGTCGAGCCAGTAGGTCGACAGGTCCGACACGATGCCCACGAAGAGGCCGCCCACCATGGCGCCGTAGGGCGTGCCCAGCCCGCCCAAGACCACCGCGGCGAACATCACCAGCAGCACGCGTTGGCCCATGCTCCACTGCACGGTGTCGGTGGTGCCCAACACCACGCCGCCGAGCCCGGCGAGGGTCCCCGCCAGGATCCAGACCCGGAGGATCACGCGCTGGGTGTCGATGCCCGATGCGGCCGACAGGTCATGGTTGTCCGACACCGCCCGGATGGCGGTTCCCAGTCGGGCACGCTGGAGGAACACGCCGACGATCACGAGCACCCCGAGTGCCACGATGGTGGCGATCACGTCCTTGGGGCGGAGGTCGACCGGTCCGATGTGCACCGTGGGCGCCTGAGCCGCGAACTGCGAGTACTGCTTCGGGCCCGCGCCGTACACGATCAGGAACAGGTACCGCAGCGCGAACGCGAGGCCGATCGACACCACCATCTGAGCGAGGATCGGCATGCCGCGGCGCCGCAGTTGCCGGTACACGCCCAGCTCGAACGCGGCGCCGAAGACCCCCGATGCGATGATCGCACCGACGGCCGCGACCACGAGTGGGAGGCCCAGCCCGCCCTCGTCCGCGTTGAGGTACCAGGCGACGATCGCGCCGAACGCCACCATCTCGCCGTGCGCGAAGTTGGTCAGGCCGGTGGTGCCGAACACGAGCGACAGCCCGACGGCGGCCATCGCGATCACCGCACCGAACCGCAGGCCGCTCGCGAAGAGGTCGAGCACGCGTTCGGTCGACGACGGCGAGGTGTCGGCAGCCACGCCTCCCTCCGCCGTCGTGAGCTGGAACACCACCGGACGGTCGCCTGTGGGTTGCACGATCGGGCGGAGCTGCTGGGGGGCGCCCTGCACGAACACCGTGCCGTCGGGCAACGTGTCGCCGTCGAGCTCGACGTCGTACTGCCCCGCGCCCGGCACGCTCACCGCGACGAATCCGGTGGCATCGGACGCAGCCCGACCGATCTCGTCGCCCCCGATCGACACCACCATCTCGACACCCTCCACGGGCTCGTCGGCGGGCTGCGCCCTGAGGGTGGTCACGATCCGGGGCTGACCATCAGTCGGCGGGGCGGAGGTGGTGGCGATCACCGTCGTGGTCGTCGTCGCGTCGGTAGGGGTCGTCTGCGCCGACACCGCGCCGCCTGCGAGGTGGCCGAACGCCAGCGTCAGCAGCACGACCGCGAGCATCCGCCGGATCCACACCACGCGCGGAGAGTGGAGAACCGCCGGCACTGGCACTGAGTGTAGGAAACGGAACGCTGCGAGGGTCGGTTCGGTGCGCTGATCATCGCGAGTGGCGGTTCGAGCGGGTGGATCCGTAGGGTTGTCGCTCCTGGGTCGGTGCCCGAGTGGCCAAAGGGAACTGGCTGTAAACCAGTC
>DATEEV010000479.1:0-5174 GCA_035281005.1 Microthrixaceae bacterium
GTTCACGCGTTCGCGGGCCACGACGTCCCAGACGGCCTCGGCGGAGAACTTGGGGAGCAACACGATCGTGTTGCCCTGGAACATCTGGCCCATCGTCCCCCACTGCGCGGCACCGTGCATGAGCGGCGGGATGATCAGGAAGAGCAGCCCTCCGCCGGCGGCGGCCTTCTCGGCGAGGGTCCGATCGGACGTGACGCGCTCGCCGGTGACCGAGTCGATGCCCTGCCCGAGGGCCATGAACACGTCCTCCTGCCGCCACATCACACCCTTGGGCAAGCCGGTGGTGCCACCGGTGTAGAGCACGTAGAGGTCGTCGGGTGAGCGTTCGTCGAAGTCGCGTTCGGGTGACGCCGTAGCGATCGCCTCGTCGTAGCTCTCGGCGGGCAGCCCGGCCAGGTCGGCATCGCTGCCGTCGTTGATCCAGAGGAAGGTGTGCAGCGTCTCGGTGCGGTCGCGCACCGCCGCCAGCCGGTCGGCGTACTCACGTCCGAACACGACCGCCACGCAGTCGGCGTTGCCGATCAGGTAGGCCAGCTCGTCCTCGACGTAGCGGAAGTTGATGTTGATGGGGATGGCCCGCGCCTTGAAGGCGCCGAACATCGTCTCGAGCCACTCGTGGCAGTTCTGGGCGTAGATGCCGACGTGGTCGCCGGGCTTCACGCCCCGATCGATGAGGGCGTGGGCAACCCGGTTCGACCGCTCGTCGAGCTCGGCGAAGGTCAGCCGGGTGTCGCCGTCGATCAACGCCATGCGATCGGGGACGGCATCGACGGTGTGCTCGAAGAGGTCGGCGATGTTGTAGGCCATGGCGAGCGATTCTAGAACGCGTTCTACCTGGCCGCCCCAGCCGGCCGGCGTGCCCGGTTCAGGCCGCGCCTCACTGAACATGCGCTAGTGGGGAACGTAATTGTTCGTCAGGAACGCATTCTTGGTCGGGGCGTGGGAACCGGTGGCGTCAGCTTGCCGAGAGCGGGGTCTCGTCGACGTGATCGGGATCGGGCTCGGGCTCGTCGTCGGGGAGCGGGTCCTCGACCGCATGCTCGTCGGACAGCACGATCGTCGGCCCCACCTTGGTGGCCGCAGCCTGCCGAAGCTCCTCGAACGCGGGACGCACGGCCTGGGCCAGGTCCCACACGTCACCCATCACCTCGCGGTCGGCCATGAACCCGAAGTCGACGGAGTACCGGTAGCTGAGCACCGTTGCGTTGAGCCCGGCGCCCTCCATGATCGGCCCCATCGGATACGCAGCGACGAGCTCGGCGCCGGCCAGATAGAGCGGGAACGGTGGGCCCGGCACGTTCGAGACCACGAGGTTGTGGATCGGCCGGTGCCGGTCGGCGAGCTTCATCGACGAGTACAACCGGGAGGCCAGCGCGAAGGTCCGTGGGGCAGCGAACTCGCCCCAGTCGGTCAGCATCCGCGCACCGACGGCGTTGTGCTCGGCCTTGGCCCCCTCCGTGCCGGCCGTGATCGCCCGGAGGCGCTCCACCGGGTCGTCGATGTCGGTCGCGAGTGACGTGAACATCGCCGAGACCTGGTTGCCACCGATCTCGGTGTCGTTCTCGTCGCGGACCGAGATCGGGCACACGGCGATCAGCGGCTCGGCCGGCGCGCCCCCGTGGGAGTCGAGGTATCGGCGCAGCGCGCCCGCGACGACCGCGAGGACGACGTCGTTCAACTTCACGCCGAACGCGTTCTTGACCTCCTTCGCGTCCTCGAGCCCGATCCGGGCGAACGCGACGCGTCGACGTGACGAGATCGCTGCGTTCCACGGCGTGCGGGGGGCGGTGAGCGGCACCGCGCCGACCTTGCCCTCGGGATTGGTCCGGTTGCGGACCACGTTGTTCACGCTCTGTACGGTGCGCGTGAGCAGCGGCACCATCGAGGTCGCACGCTTGGCCCGCGATGCGATCGCGTAGCCCACCAGCTCGGCATCGGACGGGATCCGCTCGGGGTCGCTGATCTCGGGAGGGTCGAGCGGCGGCGGGTCGGGCTCGAGGTCGTACAGCGCCGTCATGATCTCGGCACCCGACGCTCCGTCGATCGCAGAGTGGTGGACCTTGCAGACGAACCCGACCCGATCGTGCTTGAGGCCCTCGATCACCCACGCCTCCCACAGAGGACGGGTGCGGTCGAGGGGCACGGACGCGATCTGCGCGGCGAGCTCACCGAGCTCGCGACGACCGCCCGGCGCCGGGGCGCCGATCCGACGCACGTGGTAGTCGAGGTCGAAGTGGGGGTCCTCGACCCACACGGGGTGGTGCAGCTGGAACGGCACCTCGACGAGCCGTCGCGTGAACGGAGGCAACCGATGCAGTCGGGATCCGATGTGATCGCGGAACGCCTCGAAGGAATAGCCGTTCGGCATCGTCGACGTGTCATAGATCCCGGTCATCGCCACATGCATGTGACTCGTGGGGGTTTCCAAGTAGAGGAAGGCGGCGTCCACTCCGGTGAGTCGCTGCATGGTGACCACTTTCTGACGGGATCTGGCCCGCCGCAGGTTCCGGCACCCCACCGGAGCACCCATTCTGGTGCACCGGGACCCGGCGCGGGGCCGTCGGCCGAGAGATCCCGGCGCCTACGATCCCCGGATGCGATTCCCGCGACGATCGACTCTGCGCAGCCTGTGGTGGGCGGCCTCCGCGGCCAACGGCCGCTGGCCCGCACGGCTCAACCGCTACCTGTCCATCCCGTCGTTCTTCTGGGGCTGGATCACCACCGAGGCTGCAGGTCCGCTGTTCTTCGTCAACCTGTGGGGTGGGTTTCGCGCCTGGCGCCGTGGCGAGACCAAGGACCTCGAGGGCAAGGCCGCGATGGCGGCGCGTGTAGTGGCCGGTGCGGCCCTGGTCGGCTTCGCGGTCGAGGGCCGCCGTACCGATGACGAGTTCGAGGCCGCGTTGGCGCCGTTCCTGTCGACCGACGACCTCGCGGCCCGGCCTCGTTCATCGCGGGCGGGAGCGTTCGTGCCGTTCCTCTTCGGCGGGTACGGCCGACGCAAGCGCGTCCGCAACATCACCTTCTCGCCCGAAGGGCACCACCGGCTCCGACTCGACGTCTATCAGCCGCTCGAGCCCGGTACGAAGCGCCCCGCCATCGTGCAGATCCACGGCGGCGGATGGGTGATCGGCGACAAGAGCCAGCAGGGCCTCCCGCTGCTCAACCACCTTGCGCGACACGGATGGGTGGGCTTCAACGTCGACTACCAGAAGAGCCCGAGGGCGAAGGCTCCGGCGCACCTGATCGACTGCAAGCTCGCGATCGCATGGGTTCGGGCGCACGCGCACGAGTACGGCGCGGATCCCGACTTCATCGTGGTGACCGGCGGCTCGGCCGGCGGGCACCTGTGCGCCCTGGTCGCGCTCACGGCCAACGATCCGGCCTTCCAGCCGGGGTTCGAGGACGCCGACACCTCGGTGCAGGCCGCGGTTCCGATGTACGGCGTCTACGACCTCGCCGACGTCGACGGGCACATGGTGACCGGATTCCGCGACCTGTTCATCGAGCCGGTCGTCATGGGTGCTCGGTTCCGCGACGGCGCGGACGCGTTCGAGAGCTACTCGCCGTACTACCGGGTCCGCCCCGAGGCACCGCCGATGATGATCGTGCACGGCAGCAAGGACTCCCTGGTGCCGATCGAGTCGGCGCGGCCGTTCGCGGCGAGGATGGCCGAGACCTCGGAGTCGGCGGTCGTGTACGTCGAGCTGCAGGGCGCGCAGCACGGGTTCGACGTGTTCCCGTCGCCGCGCACCGTGCGCACCGTGGAGTACATCGAGCGCTTTCTCGACGGCGTGCGCCGCGGCGTCATCAAGTGAGCAAGCCGTCGTGAGCGAAGCCGCTCGCGCGCCACTGTGGACGCCATCGCGGGACCGCGTCGCGGCGACGCTCATGACCCGATTCCGAACCGACCTCGACCTCGCTGACGCGGCGGACGCTCATCGCTGGTCGTTGGATGAGCCCGAGGCGTTCTGGCGGGCCGTGTGGGACCGGTGCGGCGTAAGGGGCGAGCCCGGCCCGGGGGTGGTCGAGGCCGCCCCCAACATGTGGGCGACGCGGTACTTCCCCCATGCCCGGCTCAACGTGGTCGACACGATCCTCGACGGTCGGGGCGCGGCGCCCGACGACCCGGTCGTGGTGAGCCGTGACGAACGGGGCGAGCGACGCACGCTGACGCGGGCCGAGTTGCGTGCCGAGGTCGCGGCCGTGGCGGCCGCATTGCGGGCGGACGGTGTGGTCGCGGGGGACCGGGTCGCGACGTGGATGCCCAACGTGGCAGAGACGCTCGTGGTCATGCTCGGCGCCGCGGCGATCGGGGCGGTGTTCTCGTCGACCTCACCCGACTTCGGCGTCGACGGCGTGCTCGACCGGTTCGGCCAGATCGAGCCGACCGTGCTCGTGGCCGCCGACGGCTACACCTACGGGGGGAAGCGACTCGACTGCCTGGATCGCCTCGACCCGATCCTCGACGCGCTCCCGACGGTTCGCCGCGCGGTGCTGGTGGCCCACCTCGACCCCGGCGCCGTGTCGGGACGGACCACGGGCTGGGACGAGTGGCTCGCTCCCCACCGGGGGGCGCCGCTCGAGACCACGCCGCTGCCGTTCGACCATCCCTGGTACGTCCTGTACTCGTCGGGCACGACGGGCGTGCCCAAGTGCATCGTGCACCGAGCCGGCGGGATCCTCCTGCAGCACCTCAAGGAGCACCAGCTCCACTGCGACATCCGCCCCGGCGATCGCGTCATGTACTTCACGACCTGCGGCTGGATGATGTGGAACTGGCTGGCGTCGGTGCCGGCTTCGGGCGCGAGCGTGGTGCTCTACGACGGCTCGCCCTTCCACCCGTCGCCCACCTCGTTGCTCGACCTCGCCATCGAGGAGGACCTCACCTTCCTCGGTGTCGGCGCCAAGTACCTCGACGCGCTCAAGAAGTCGGGTGCGGCGCCGCGAACCAGCCATCCGATGCCGGGGCTGCGCACGCTCGCGTCGACCGGCTCGCCGCTGGTGGCCGAGACGTTCGACTGGATCTACGACGAGATGGCGCCCGACGTGCACCTGGCGTCGATCTCCGGGGGGACGGACCTGTGCGGGTGCTTCGTCGGCGGCGATCCCACGTTGCCGGTGTGGTCGGGTGAGATCCAGGGCCCGGCACTGGGCATGGCCGTCGAGGTGTGGAA
>DATEEV010000480.1:0-4519 GCA_035281005.1 Microthrixaceae bacterium
TTCCCCGTGCTGATCTTCCTCGTCGTGCTCGCCGGTTGCACCACGGCGGCGGGGGGCGTGAGCCCGGCGGTGATTCCGATCGGGGCCGCGGCGCTGTTCATCGCGATGGTGTTCATTCAGCTGGGGAGCGATCCCACCACCGTCTGGACCACGTACTCCTGGTCCTACTAGGACGATCGGCCCCGCACGTACTGGGCCGCAACAGAGGCGCGGGGTCAACGCAACTGCGCGACGGCGACGTCAGAGCCATCGTCGTCGGACACTCGAAGCTCGGTAGCGTCGGCGCTCGGCTGGTCGAGCTCGACCGACCAGGTCCGACTCCGGCCGCGAGGTGACCACTCCCCGACGACGTGGATCGACCCGTCGGCGAGCACCACCTCGCACCGGTAGTGCTCGCCGGCCTTCGCGTCAGGGAGCGACATCCACAGCGACGGCGGTGAGCCTCCGACGACCATCGCGCTGCCGACATGCTCGCCGTTCGCCGACCGCAGTGGAGCCGCGGCGAGGTGATCGACCCCGATGCGGTCGAGCGCGCTCCCGCGTTGGTCGCTCGGCGTGGTGCTGCGGCCGACGAGTACGCCTCCCAGCGCGGCGAGCACGACGAGAGCCGCCGCCGCGACGAGGAACCTCCGGCGTCGACCCGAACGGCTCGGCCCGACGGCGATGTCGACCGCGTCGGTGCCAGCCATGGCGGCGACGGCGCGCGCCTCGAACCCCGGCGGCGGCTCGGCCTCCGACGCGACCAGAGCGAGGCCGTCAGCCACGGCTGCCAGCTCATCGAGCAGGGCCCGGCACCGCGGGCAGGCGTCAACATGCGCCAACAGATCGCCACGATCTGGTTCGTCGACCAGGCCGAGCGCGAGCTCCTCGGCCCGCTCGGCCACGCGCTCGCAGTCAGCCGTCATCGCCGGCCTCCGCGCCGTCGGAGATGAGGCCCTCACCGTCCGGGACGAGCTGGGCGCGCAAGCGACCCATGCCCAGCCGGATCCGACTTTTCACCGTGCCCAGGGGTACCTGCTCGATCCCGGCGATCTCGCTCGCGGTGTGGCCGCCGAGCACCGCGAGGAGCAGCGCCCGGCGTTGCTCCTCGGGAAGTCCGGCCACGGCCCGCCGCACGCGCTCGACCTCGGTGACGTCGATCGCGCGGTCCTCGGGCCGCTCGCCCGTCGCGGCGGGGAGCATCCTGAGCAGCTCCTCGGGTGGCAACGGAGTGGCACGCCGCAGCCGCAACGCGTCGATGGCCAGCCGTCGGCAGATCGTGAGGAGCCAGGTGCGGACGCTGGCGCGACGGGCGTCGTAGGCGCCGGCGTGGCGCCAGGCTCGTTCGAAGGTCTGCTGTGGGACGTCCTCCGCGCCAGCACGATCACCGAGCATCGTGACCGCCAGGCCGTAGACCTGCCGCTGGAAGCGCCGGACGAACACGGCGCAGGCGTCGGCCTCGCCGACGGCGATCGCGGCCAGGAGCGCCTCGTCACTCAATCGGTTGGTCGCCGCGGTCCACAGCACCATCAGTGGAACCTACGTCCGTGGCCTTGATCCGGATCACGAAAATCCGTTCCGGGCGCTGCGCCGTAATGCAGGTTCAGAGCCGACCTCACGGAGGTGCCCCATGCGCCGGATCGCAGTCCTCACGTTGCCGTTCCTCCTCGCCGCCGTCCTGGCAGCCTGCGGAGACGACGACGACACGAGCTCGTCGGAATCTCAGTCCACGACGTCGACTGTCGAATCGGACACGACGACCACCGCCACCGGCGAGTCGAGTGCGGCCGTCGTCAAGTTCACGAGCTCGGACTTCGGCGACATCCTGACCGACACCGACGACAACACGCTGTACCTGTTCGAAAAGGACACTGGGACGACGTCGACGTGCGAGGCGGGCTGCATCGAGGCCTGGCCTCCGGTCACCGTGACCGGAACCCCCACCGGTGACGGGATCGATGCCGCCCTCGGCACCACGACTCGATCCGATGGCACCATGCAGCTCACCTTCAACGGGCATCCGATCTACTACTTCGCGTCCGATTCGGAGCCGGGCGACACCAATGGTCAGGGAGTGGGCGACGTCTGGTTCGTCGTCGACAAGGAAGGCAACGCCGTGAAAAAAGCGGCCGGCACCGGCGGCGACACCTCGACCACGCAGGCCGCGGGGGGATCCGGTAGCGGGTACTGACCACCAGTCCCCACATCGGACGCTCGTACGGCCGATGTGTGACACTGCGGCATGGCGAGGGCGTCAGGCAGCTGGGCCTTTCTCTTCACCGACATCGAGGACTCGACCCGACTGTGGGCCGAGCACACCGTGGCGATGGATGCCGCGATGTCGCGACACGACGAGATCTTGATGGGGAGCGTCGAGCGCCACCAGGGGCGCCTGTTCAGTCGCGGCGGCGACGGTTTCGGTATCGCGTTTCGAGACGCCACGGAGGCGTTGGCCGTGGCCCGCGAGACGCAGCTGGCCTTCGCGGAGGAATCGTGGCCGGAGCTGGACGAGTCGATGCGGGTTCGGATGGGCCTCCACGTTGGCCAGGCCCTGGAACGCCGCGGTGACTTCTTCGGTCCCGACGTCAACCTCGCGGCGCGGATCATGGGCGCCGCATGGGGCGGCCAGATCCTCCTCAGCGACGCGGTCGTCGCTGAGGTCGAGGTCGCCACCGCACCGCTCGGATGCCACCAGCTTCGCGGAGTGCCGGGTGACGTCGCGCTCCACCAGGTCCTCGACCCTGGCCTTCCGACGGTGTTTCCCGCGCCGCGCACCCTCGACCTCGCTCCGTCCACCCTGCCCGCGCCGCTCTCGAGCTTCGTGGGTCGCCGCGTCGAACTGGTGGAGCTGTGGCAGCGGTTGGTCGACTCCCGCCTCGTGACCCTCGTCGGGCCTGGAGGGACGGGGAAGACGCGACTCGCGATCGAGGTCGCGGGCCGCGCCGCGCCTCGACACCCTGGTGGCACGTTCTTCGCGGACCTTGCCTCGGTCGAACGCCCCGAACATGTCGCAGACGCGGTGGGCCGGGCATGTCTCGTGCCACCGGAGGCGGGCGGTGACGCGATGGAGCTGTTGGTCGACGTGCTGTCCGATCGGGATGCGCTCCTCGTTCTCGACAACTGCGAACACGTCATCGACTACGTCGCGAAGTTGGTCGATCGAACCCTCATGTCCTGTCCCCACGTGACGGTCATCGCCACGAGCCGCGAGGCCTTGGAGCTGAGCGGCGAGTACGTCCACCCGGTCCATCCCTTCGATCCGGCGGGGTATGACGCCCGCCTGCTCTTCGCGGAGCGGGCGGAGGCAACGGGTGGTCCCACCGCGGACCTCGACGATGATGTGATCGCCGAGTTGTGTGCACGCGTCGATGGGATCCCGCTCGCGATCGAGCTCGCGGCCGCGCTCGTCCGAACCCTCAGCCCCGCGGAGATCCTGGACGGGCTGGATCGTGCGCCTGTCGAGCTCAGTGGTCGTCGCCGGGGCGTTCCCGACCGGCATCGGACGCTTCGCGCGGCCATCGATTGGAGTTACCGGCTGCTCGACGACGAGGAACGGTCAGCCTTCGATCGGCTGAGCATGCTCGTCGGGTCGTTCGACCGAGCCGCTGCGGCCAACATCGTCGGGGATGGCGTGCGACCAGCGGACCAACTGCTCGACGGTCTGGTCGCTCGTTCGATGGTCAGCGTCGCGACCGACGGTGGCGGCGACTCCCTGCGTTTCCGACTGCTCGACACGTTGCGCGCCTACGGCAGCGAGCGGCTCGACGCCGATCCCGCTCGCGGCGCCGACGCGCGCGAGGCGCACACCCGGCACTTCCTGGGCTCCCTCGCCGCGGAGGCGTCGACGCGTGCAATGTCGAAGGCGCTCGTCGAGGACCACGCGGTGGAGATCGAGGATCTGCGTGCCGCGTTCGATCGCGCCGACCCTCGTTGGACGAGTGAGTTCGGAGAGGCGGCGTTCCAGTTCGCGTTCATGCTGACGAACCTGGGTCTGACCCGGGAGTCCCGGGCGCTGACGCAGCGCGCCCTCACGGATGCGGTCCTCGACGACCTCACCCACGGCGCGTTGTTGGTGGCCCGTGCGTTCGCGGACGCCACCGAGGACGGCACCAGTCCCTTCGCCGAGTTCGCCTCGGAGGCCCTGACCCACCTCCGACCCGGGGACGGGGTGTGGGCCGCCGCGCTCGGAATGACGCAGATCCCGCTGCAGATGTTCGCGCCGTCGTTGGCGATTCCGTCGCTCGAGGGCGAGCGCCTCCGCGTCGAAGGGCTCATCGGACCGGAGGCTGACCACGACCGGGCGGTGCTCGACTTCTACCTGGGTGGCGCGCTGCTCAACGGGCGTCGCGTCGCCGCGGCGGCGGACGCCTATCTCGGGTCCGCCACCACCATGGTCGCAACGGAGCCCACGAGCCTCGTCCGGATCTGGTCCGTGTGCGGCGCGGCGATCGCGCTCGCGATGGGTGAACGGGCGGACGAAGGACTGGTGGCGCTCGACGAGCTCGAGGGCATGGTCGAGTGGACGGACTGGTCGGTGGAG
>DATEEV010000481.1:0-6019 GCA_035281005.1 Microthrixaceae bacterium
CTCGGGGGTCGCCGGGTCGTCGAACTCCGGCTGACCGGCTCCGACGGCGACCAACCAGCCCAGCACGTCACCGACGGGAATCGCCATGGCGGGGGCGTTGCCACCGCCCGGGGGTGAGATGTCGCCGTGGCGCACCCATCCGGTTGACGGTGCGCCCGTGCGCTCGAGGAGGGAGACCAGCTCGGCCTCATCGCCGATCGGAGCCTGGTGACCGGCGGCCCAGGCCACGACCCGGCCAGGTTCCCACGACAATTGGATCTGGGTGACCTGAGCGCCTGCGACCTCGTCATCGATCTCGATCTCGGGGGCCGCGTCGGCGGCGGTCTCGGCCGGTTCGTCGTCGTCCTCGTCCCCCTCGCCGGTGAGGCGGGCCCACGCACTCGACAGCCGGCGCCGCTCGCTCTCGAGGTCGACGATGACCTGGTGCGAACCGCCACCGGTCCCGGAACGCTCGGCGCGCAGGGCGTCCTCGGTGTCGCGGAGGAGGTGGCGCAGCTGGTCGCGCCAGCGCAGGCGCTCGGCGTCGAGCAGGTCGAGCTGCTCGGCGGTCGCGATGCCATCGGCCTCGGCCTCGACCGCGAGCTCGAACTCCCAGCTCGGCACCCCGGTCGAGGTGTTCGTCACAGTCACTTGTGGTTGCTCCCTGAAGGGGCTCGGCGGCGACGTCGCACCGGGACCGTCCACGGTCCTGACGAGCCGTCACTCGCTACGGAACTCCTGGGCAGCGAACGCCCGCTGCACCTGCTCGCAAGCCCTGCCCAACCCACCGGTGTGAGATGAACCACCACGGCTGCTCGCACGCCCGTCGCGCCCAGCGACGGCCAAGAAGTCCCAGTGTATCCGCGTCCGAAGCGAAGTGGCGCATAGACCGAGCTGTCGCGAATGACTCGCACCCCGGGCGGGTAGGTGTCAGGACAGGTCGACCGATCGGAGGCGCCGCCATGGGAGAGCCGTACGTGATCACCGAGGCCTGCGTCGACGTGACCGATCGGGCCTGCGTGGACGTGTGCCCGGTGCAATGCATCTACGAGTTGGTCGACGGCACGCTCGTCAGCAAGGACTCGGCCGAGGGAGAGGTGGCCAACACCCACCCTGCCCACCCCGATCTGCAGTTCCTGTACGGCGATCGGATGCTCTACATCAACCCCGACGAGTGCACGTCGTGCGACGCCTGCATGCCCGTCTGCCCGGTCGATGCCATCTACCCCGCCGACAAGGTGCCGAGCGAGATGGCGGAGTTCATCGACACCAACCGCTACGTGTTCGGTGACGTGTCGGCGCCGGCCTGAGCCCGGCACTGCTCGAACCTGAGGTGGCTCAAGTCCAGGGAGCCGGGAGGATCCATCCGTCGGGCGGGCCGCCTTCCGCAGCCAGGTCGACCGACGGGTCGACGATCAGGGCACGGCGGTGGCCGTTCACCGAGACCCAGGCTCGCGCGTGCACGGCGGGGCGATCCCCGGTCTCGCGCTCAGCGCGGTCGGCCAGGAACACGGCGAACTGGCGGAGCGCCTCGGGCCGGCTCGACACGTACCGCACCTGGTGAGCGGGGAGCTCGTCGTCGGGCACCACGATCTCGCGATCGCCCGTCGCCGGGTCCACGACCTCGAAGGTCGCCACCCCGGCGCGCTCGGTGACCATCACCCTCCACGACCACCGGTAGTGCTGGTCGTCCCAACGCACGTCGTTCCCGACCGCGAGGTGCCGCATCGGCACGACGACCTGCACGATCGCCACACAGGCCAGCGCGACCGGCGCCGCCGGGCGCATCCTTCCCGTTCTCTGTGCAGAACCAGCCCCCTGAGGGCGGAATTCGCGCAGAGAACCGGATGGGAGCCGGAGCCGACGAGCGACGCGGGTGGGCCAGTCGGGCTCGAAGAAGATCGGCGTGAGCAGGATCATCGCGATCGGGAACACACCGATGGGGGGGAACAGGCGCCACGTCACCAGATGGAACACGACGACCGCCCCGTACGCCCAGGGTCGGGTGCGTCGGATGCACAGCAGCGGGACGATGGCCAGATCGAACACGGCGCCGGCCCAGCTCGCCACGTACGCGGCCGGGGTGGTCGCGACGATCGGACCGAGCACCGGCATGTCGGTCCGGGCGGCGAGCCAGGTGCGCAACGGCTCGGCGTCGACCAGCCAGTCGGTGCTGAGCTTTGCGAGCCCGGCGAACACGTAGACCACCGCGAGTTGGGCACGAAGCGTCCACACGACCCAACTCGGCACGGTGCTGGCCTGCGACATGGGCAGCACGACCGCCCAGGCGAGCAACAGCGTGA
Organism: Microthrixaceae bacterium; assembly: GCA_035281005.1. GTDB lineage: Bacteria > Actinomycetota > Acidimicrobiia > Acidimicrobiales > Microtrichaceae > DATEEV01. Next base: position 2,283 of record DATEEV010000481.1, read on the forward strand.
CCAGCTCGTAGTGGTTGAGGTAGGTCGAGGCGTCGATGAGCTCGATCCAGCAGAACCCGACCAGCGCGACCGCAGCGCTGAGTCGCTGCCGCCGGCCGCAGGCCAGTGAGACCGCGGCGACCGCGACCACGATCGGGACGAGCTGCATCCATGGCGCAGGGAGGGGTCGGACCCATGAGAGGCCGGGATAGGTGACGTGGAATTCGGGATCGGTCAGTTGTGTCGTGACCCAGCCGCGCCCGAGGTAGCGCAGCATCGACCAGGCGACGACCAGCCCGAGCGCGACGCGCAGCGCCGCGACGCTCTGGGACGAGACGGCAGTGGCGCCGGCCGCTTCGAGCCGTTCCCACCGCCGCGCCGCCGCGACCGGTGCCGCCCGCTCGATCCCGCGTGAGTCAGGAGTCGCCGTCGTTCTCACTGAACCCCACGGTCACGTCGAGCGCGCCGACCACGTCCGCCCCGAGTGTGGCGCGGACGGCCTCGGTCGCTGCCGTGACGGCCTCGGTATCGAGGGGCGACTCGGCTGTCGCCTTCACGAGCTGGTCGAGCTCACCGCGCAGACGCTCGGCAAGGACATCGTCGACGAGCGTCGAGAGCCCCGACTCGCCGGCCCCCCACAGGGCCTCGATCGTCGCCGCGTGGGCGGCGATCGTGGCGCGTGTGACCTCGGGGTCGGCCGGTTCCGAGCCGAGGGCCTTGAGATCGGCGCCGAGCACGTCGACCGACATGTTGACGACCGTGTCGATCAGCTCCTTCGAGACCATCGACTCGTCCCCGCGGCCCGCGGTGTACTCGAGGTACGGGGTCGGGTCGTCGAACCACGCGGCCCGCACCTCCTCGACCCGCGTGGCGGCGGCCGCCATGATCGACGTGAGGTACGTGCAGCGCGCCGGGTCGGCGAAGGCCGCCGGCGGCGCGTCGAGGAGGTAGGCCGCGGCGCCGAGCCCGCGGGCGTCGGACGCGAGTCGGGTCGTCGCGGCCCCCTCGTCCGGCGGTGGGTCGCCGAGTCGCTCGTCGATCTTGTCGGTCGCGGCCGGATAGCTGACGAAGCGGTCCGCGCGCAGCGTCATCACGGGACCGAAGTCGATGGGATCGAGTGATTCCCACACTCCGAGGGCCTGGACCACCGCGCTGCGCGCCTGCTCGACGGACTCGGCGGTGGGCACGGCACACGCCGCCGCGGCCTCGTCCCGGGCGACCTCGGTGGCGCGCGCCGCATCGAGGTACGTGGTCGAGATCACGTCGTCGGCGAGCTGTCGTTGGACGGTGGCTCGGTCGTCGGTGGCACCCGCGGACGTGGTCGAGCCGGCATCGGGATCGTCGTCGGAGCAGCCGACCAGCACGAGCGCGACCGCCAGCGCTCCGACGATCACCGTGCCCGACCTCACAGTGTCTCCAGGTAGGCGACCAGGTCGCGGCGTTGCCCCGCCGACATCGCCTTGAACGCATCGCGAGATCGTCCCGCTTCTCCGCCGTGCCACAGGATCGCCTCCTCCAGGCTCCTCGCCCGGCCGTCGTGCAGATACCGGGTGTTGCCGTTGATCGTCTCGGTGAGCCCGATCCCCCAGAGCGGCGCCGTGCGCCACTCCGATCCGTTCGCGTCGGCGTCGCGGCGACCGTCGGCCAACCCAGGGCCCATGTCGTGGAGGAGCAGGTCGGTGAAGGGGTGGATCGTCTGGTTGCCGAGGGCACGCACGTCGCTCGGCCCGGTGCGCAACTCCGGTGTGTGGCAGCCCGAGCAGTTGGCCGCCGCGAACTGCGCAGCTCCCCGACGTTGCCGCTCGCGTCCCGCCGCTCCCTCTGCGGGCCGGCGCTTCGGCACCGCCAGCACCCGGGTGTAGAAGACCACCGAGGCCAACGTGTCGTCGTCGATCTCGGGCTCACCACCGTCGATCGCGTCGGCGCATGCCTGTTGCACCTCGGTGCAGTCCTGCCCCTCGATCAGCGGCGACGTGATCCCGATGTCACCGTGGAAGGCGCTCACGGTCTGCTGCTCCGCGGTGGCGGCGTTGGCCTTCCACCCGAAGCGACCCAGCACGAGCTCGCCGGTGATCGAGTTCTCGATCCGGTTCGGGCGCCCCGAGATGTTGTCGCCGTCCTCGTCGTCGGGGTCGGCGGCCGCCACCACGGTCTTCTCGGGCACCGCCTCCAGCAGGCCGATGCCGATCGTCGGCGGCGCGAGGCGGGGTGAGATCAACAGGTCGTCGGGCACCGGCCCGTGCGCGGGCTCGGTCACCGTGTAGGTGGGATCGAGCAGGGTGTAGGGCTCGCCGTCGTCGTAGTGGCCCTCCACCTCCTCGTAGGTGATGCCCATCCGGCCCTCGACGGGCACCCCGTCGAGGGCGCGGTCCTGGAGCTGGCCGCCCAGGATCGGATCCGGGCCGGGGTCGCCGGGCCCGTCCCCGTCGACGAGAGAGAGGCGGAACAACAGACCCGGGGCGTCGGGATGTTCCTCGGTCGGCGGCGTGCCACGACCGTCGAGGACGTGGCACGACGCGCATGCCTCGGCGTTGAACAGTGGCCCGAGCCCGTCGCGCACGTCGGTGGAGGCCGGCGCCCGCACCCACTTCTGGGTGAAGAAGCTGTCGCCCACCTCGAACTCTCCCCGGAGCGAGCCGGGCAACGCCCGGTTCGGCAGCGAGAAGGCGTTCTGATTGCGCGAGCTCGTTGAGCCCTCACCGCCGAGATCGATCGCGAGCAACGAGTCGAGCTCGCCCGCCGTCGCCGCGGGCGCGTCGTCGTCCGCACACGAGACCGACGCCAACAGCCCGGCGGTCGACAGGACGGCGGTCAACAGGAAGGGAACGATGCCCCGAGTCGACCACCGTCGCACGTCACGACACCTCGATCGTCAGCCCCAACGCCTCGGCGGAGTCGACCAGGTCGTCGGTCTGGACGCTCAGCAGCTCGGTGGACGTGAGGATCGCCTGGCGGCCCGGCTCGTCGTCGGAGACGTCCTCGCCGAGGTGGGAGTCGAACGGCGCAGGGATCTGCTCGATCTCGGCGATCGAGGCCTCCATGTCCGCGGTGGTCTTCGCGGCGAGCTCCTCGTCGACGTCGGCCACGAGCTCCTCCACGCCGGGTCCGGCGAGGTTCGGGTACGAACCGGTCCACACCGCGATGATCCCGTTCTGGTTGGCCTGGAGATCGGCCGTGGTGTTGTCGGAGAAGCAGGAGTGCTCGTCCTCCTGGGACCGCTCCTCGTAGGCGACGGTCATGCGCTCGCCGGCGAGCTCGCCGCGGGACAGCTCGCCGATGCCGGTGATGATCTGGGTGAGCGACTCGTCGGTGTCCTCCTCGACGAACTCGGCGTAGTAGTTGTCACCGGCGTCGGGATCCCACGCCGCGACCAGGCCCTCGAGGTCGGCCACCAGCAGGTCGGTCACGACCTTCAGGTACTCGCCGCGGCGCTCGGCACTGGGTGAGGTCGAGTAGTCGGTGACGGGACGCGCTCCCGGGCCGTCCGCGGACAGGTCCTGACCCCACAACAGGAACTCGATGGCGTGCCAGCCGGTGCTGATGTTGGTCTCGCCGCCCTGCTCGTTCGCGGCGGCGAGTGATTCCGCGGTGAGCTCGACCGACGGATCGTTGATCATGCCGGCGGTCGGATCGCCCTCGACGTAGTCGATGTAGGCCTCATCGAGTGGCCAGGCGTTGATCTGGCCCTCGGGCCCGTCCTCCTCGTGGTCGATCGGGCCGCCGTAGAACCGGAAGGCCTCGGTCACGCCGTAGTCGTC
>DATEEV010000482.1:0-15577 GCA_035281005.1 Microthrixaceae bacterium
TCGACCCGGAGCTCACCGGTGAGGCACTCCGACAGGCCGGGCTCGTCGGACGCACCGATGAGCTTGGTGAGGCTGGCGTTCTCGAGGTCGCCGTCGATGAGGGCGACCGGCTGGTCGAAGTTGCGTGCGATGGCGCAGCCGAGGGCCAGGATGAGCTTGGAGCGCTCGATGTCGGCCTCGGGGCCGACCACGACGAGACGGTGGATCGGGCCGCGGGCGCCGAGGCGCTCGATGGCCGACAGCATGCCGAGCACGGCGTCCTGGGGATTGGCGTTGCGCCCGTCGCCGACGGCGGAGAGCCGAGCCAGCACCGGGAGGTCGAGCGCGTCACCGACGTCACGGGCCGAGCTGATGACCGGCTTGCGGTACTGACGGAACGCGACGATGAGGAAGGAGACGATGAAGCCGAGCACGGCGCCGCCGATGAACCCCATCATCCAGGGGACGAAGACCAGCTCCTTGATCGGCCTGGTGAACAGCTCGGACACGATCGGTCCAGGGATCCGCAGCTCGGGCGGCAGGTTGCGCTGATCGGCCTCGACGACGCGACGCAGGGTCGGCACGACCTGGTTGCTGACCAGCTCGGCCTGAGCCTGGTCGTTGCTCTGCACGTTGACTTCGAGGATCGCGGAGGCGGCAGGGCGATTCACGCTGACCATGCCCCGGATGGTCTCGACCGGCAGATCGAGGCCGGTGTCGGCCTTGATCTCGGTGGCGAAGCCCTTCGACTGGAGGATCTCCTGGAAGGTCAGCACCAGGGTGTCGTTGTCGTTGGGGTTCGAGCCGGACAGCACGATGAGCTGGCGGGTCACCTTGAACTGCTCGGGCAGCGTGAACGTGAACGCCATGGCGAGCAGACCCACGAGCAGGGTGGAACCGGCGATGAACAGCCACGCGTTGCGGCCGAACTTCAGGTTGATGACGTTCTTCTCCTCGACCATCAACGGGTCGGGGAGCGTCGCCAACGTGCCAACTTCGCTCATGTGAGAATCCCAGCGCTCGATGGATGCGTGCCCGGTTCACCCATATGTGACGAGATTCTCCTCGGCGCGCCCCCACGGCGCCATGAGTAAAAGCCGGAGCCCCCGAAGGCTAGCGGTGGACTCCGGGTCTACAAAGTCACCCCCCGGTCGTTTCGACCGGGGCGAAGTGGGATCGCTAGGGTGGCGCCCGCCATGGGTTCTCTCATCAAGAAGCGCCGTAAGCGCATGCGGAAGAAGAAGCACCGCAAGCTGCTGCGTCGCACTCGACACCAACGCCGCGCTCGCGGCAAGTGACCCGGCCCACCTCCGTCGTTTCCCCCCTCAGATCGGTGCGGGAATCGTACGCGCGGTGATCAGCCCCGGGCCTTCGAACGCTCCGTCGACCCACCAGGTCGATCCGCTGCCGGCCAGGCGCGGCTCGGCGCCGGTCAGGTCGACCATGCGGTCGCGCCAGGAGGCAAGCTCGGGATAGACGTCGAGGGCGGCCGGCTCCAGGTCGTTGCCCGAATCGTGGCTGGGCCCGCCCAGCTCGTCCCAGCGTCGATACACCGCCGGGGTGGAGCAGTGCAGCGGTGGAGTGAGCAGGGTGACGACCCGCTCGATGTGGGGAAGCGGCTCGACGAGATCGCCGATGCCACGGACCCGGGCCCGTCCCCCGACGAGGCAGAAGGCCACGTCCGCACCGAGACGGACCGCGTCGTCGGGCCCGACGCCTCCGGCCCACCGCAGCACCGCCGCCGCATCGGCCGATCCGCCGCCGAGCCCGGCGCCGGTCGGGATCTGCTTGTCGATCTCCACCGCGGCGGTCCGATCCACCAGGCGCAGTGCCCGGGCGACGAGGTCGTCGTCGCCCAACCCCCCCGGAGGTGCGGCCGGGCCCGTGGCGCGCACCGTGACGCGATCGGCGTCGACCAGGTGGAGGGTGTCATGCAGGTCGAGACAGACCATCTCGGCGTCGAGCAGGTGATGGCCGTCGTCACGCACGCCGGTGACTCGCAACGAGACCGTGAGCTTGGCCGGGGCCACGAGCGAGATCACGACGGCGACCCCGCATCCGCGAGGGCGGCGAACTCCGCGAGGCCCAACCGCTCGGGCCGCTCCGCGGGATCGATGCCCGCGGCGTCGAAGGCCGCTTCGTCGACCAGGCCGGTGAGGGAGCGGCGCAACGTCTTTCGCCGCTGGCCGAAGGCCACTCTCACGAGACGCCACATCCGGTCCGGATCGGCGACCTCGACCCGGGGCGCGGGCAGGCGCCTGACCAGCACGAGCGCAGAGGTGACCCTCGGGCGCGGGTGGAACACCGTCGGGCTGACCGAGCCGACGAGCTCGGCGTCGGCATGGAACGCCACCCGCAACGATGGGATGCCGTAGGCCCCGGTGGCAGGCCGGGCGACGAGTCGTTCCCCGACCTCCTTCTGCACCATGACCAGCATCCGGTCCACCGCCGCCACGTCGTCGAGGACACGCAGCACCAAGGGGGTCGCGACGTTGTAGGGCAGGTTGGCGATCACCGCGGTGGGCTCGTCGCCCACGATCCGCGGCAGGTCGACGTCGAGGGCGTCGCCCTCCACGATCTCGACCGAGGGCCCCACGACCTCGCGCAGCAGGCTCGCGAGCCGCCGGTCCTTCTCGATCGCGACCACCGAGGTCCCCGCCTCCAGGAGCCCGAGGGTCAGCGAACCGAGGCCGGGACCGATCTCGAGGACCCGGTCACCCGGTTCGACCCGGGCGAGCGAGACGATGCGGCGGATCGTGTTGGGGTCGACGACGAAGTTCTGGCCGAGGCTCCGCCTCGCGGCGTGGCCGGCGCCGTCGAGCAGGCGCCGGACGTCGGTCGCGGTGAGCAGCGGCCGTGTCGCCTCGTCCACTCGATCAGCCGATCAACCCGGCGGTGCCTCGACCACCGTGGTCGCAACGGTCTCGGGGGGAGGCGACTGGGTCGTCGGAGTGGTCGGAGGTGGAGGTGGAGGTGCCGCCGACGTCGGAGCCACGACCCTCCGGGCCGTGGTGGTCGACCTCGCCGCGACTCGGGTGGTAGTCGACCGCGACGAGCGCTTGACCGTTCCGCCCACGCCCTCGGGATCAGCCTCGAGCAGCGTGGTGGTGGTCGAGTCAGGCAGTTCGTCGTTGCGGCGCTTGGACGCCTCGGAGTCGGAGTAGCGCGACGCCTCCTTGGGCATCCAGCCCGGGTCCAGCACGATCGTGTAGACGGTCGTGCTCGCCGAGGACGCCGTGGTCGACGTGCTCGACACCGCGGCGAGCCCCTCCGGCTCTGGTGGGTCCTCGTCACCGCGACCGCCTCCCCACCACAGCACGGCCACGGCGACCACGGTGACGGCCCCGGCGATGGCGAGTCGGGTCCGCCGACGCGGATCGGGCCCGCGTCGTGGCGCGAGCGTCCCGATCGGCATCATCGCCGGGCTCCGAACCGGTAGAGCATCTCGGCGTTGCTCGTCGTCTGCTGTGCGAGCGCGGCGGCGTCGACGCCGACCACCTCGGCCAACGCGGAGCCCACGACGGCCACGAGCGCCGGTCGGTTCGGGCGGCCGCGATGGGGCACGGGGGCCAGGTAGGGCGCGTCGGTCTCGACGAGGATCCGGTCGAGCGGACAGATCCGGGCCGCGTCGCGCAGGTCGCCCGCGGAGGGGAAGGTGACGATGCCGCTGAACGACACCAGCGCTCCCAGGTCGAGGCATCGCCGCGCCTCGGACGGTCCCCCGGTGAAGCAATGGAAGACGAGTCGCGCGGGGACACCCTCGGCCTCGAGGATCTCGAAGGTCTCGTCCCACGCCTCGCGGGTGTGGATCACCACGGGCAGGTCGTGGGCGTGCGCGAGTGCGATCTGGGCGGCGAACACCTCCCGCTGAGCCGCTGCCGGCGAGTGCATGTAGTGGTGGTCGAGACCACATTCGCCGACCGCGACCACCTCCGGGCTCCCCAGCAGTCCCTCGAGGCCCTCGATCCCGCCGCTCGCGTCGTGGGGGTGGACCCCGGCGGTCGCGAACACCTCATCGAAGCGGGACGCGACCTCGATCGCGGTCCGCGAGCCGGCCACGTCGGTCCCCACGTTCACCAGTCGGGTGACGTCCCCCGCGATCGCCTCGGCCACCAGGGCGGCGGCGTCGGCCGCGTCGAGGTGGCAGTGGTGGTCGGTCCAGCCCGACAACCCAGGCGCCGGCATCAGTTCTCGAGGAGGACGAACCCGGCGCGCCCCGCGGCGACCGACGCCAGCACGTTCGAGCAGTCGACCGCGGGTCGCAACTCGGACCAGCCGTCGAGCACCGTCAGGAGCGTGACGTCGGCGCGGCCGAGGATCCCCTGCACCGAGACCGGCCCGGGGATGCGCGGCAGCATCATCACGACGATCGAGTTGGTCATGAGCCGGCCGATCATGTCGACGACCGCGTCCTCGTCGAGGGGCACCCGCTGGTCGGCATTGCTCCCGACGCCGAGGGCGAAGAGGCGGGCGTCGGAGGCACGGACCATCCGCCGCAACGACCGCGGGAGGCGACGGGTCTTGACCGGAACGACGAGCGGCTCGAGCGCGAGGCCGTCGACGAGGACGTCGGTCACGCCGGGCACCCGACGGCGACGGAAGCGGCCGGCGAGGCGGAGACGTCGCGAGAGGTGCGCGCGCTCCACGTCGAGGTCGACGACCACGACCTGGCGGTCGACCGTCGAGGCGAGGCCGGCAGCGATCGCCAACCCGGCGTTGGCCCGCTCGCGGCCGATCTCCTTCCCGACGAGTGCCACGGTGCCGACCCCGCCGGGGCAGACGCCGTCGATGGCGAGCGCCACCCCCTTCAGGTAGTTCTCCCGCTGACGCTTCGGTCGCAGGCCGAGACGAGGGAGGTTGGCGATCTGGGGAAGCCCGAGGACCAGTGTGAGGTCCTCTCTCGAATCGATCCGAGCCTTGCCGTGGAGGGCCAGTGCCCCGCCGAGCAGCAACAGCGCGCCCAGCACCGCGCCCACGAGTGCGTTGAAACTCGCTGGCGGGCCGCCCTCCGCGAGATCGGGTCGCGACTGGAACACGTCGAGGTACATCGGACCTCGATAGTCGCTGTCGGCCCCCGCGAACGGGTTTCGGCCGTTCTCGTCGAGCACCACGACCGCACCGGCACGCGCCCGGTCGATCAGCGTGTTGAGCACCGGAACGAGCTGCCCGGCGAGCGCGTCGATCTCCTCGCCGTCACGGCCCACGATCCTGATCAGGATGATGGCGCTCACCCTTGGGCGCTCGACCTCGATCATCTCCTTCAGCCTGTCGAGATCGGGCTCGACACCGGCGCGCTGGGCCAACTCGTTGACGTAGGCGTCGCTGCGCGCCAGGTGCATGATCGACTGGATGAGGTCTCCGTGGACCTCGACGCCGTTCGCGGCGCTCGGATCGTCGAGCTTCAGACCCAGGAGGCGAGCCTCCGCCGAATAGGTGTAGGGGCCGAGGGTCGCCGTGATCCAGTTACCGAGGAAGAAGCCCAGTAGGACGAACAAGACCACCATCCAGCGGAGCGGATAGCGGAGCCGGAAGTCGATGGGAGCCGGCCCGTAGTCCTCGGCCGTCGCCGTCGTGGTCGTGAAGTCGGTGGGGTGGGCCGGAGGCCCGGCGCGACCGCGCTCGACGAGTGCCATGTCAGCCCGCCTCCGCCACAGGAGGAGCCGTCGAAGTGGTGACCCGCGACATCGCGAGACGTCGGCTGCCACGGGGTGCGGTGAGACGTCGGCGGAAGTACATGCCCGCCGCCGCGCCGGCGGACAGCCAGAAGAACTTGCTGTTGAGCGCCCCGCCGAACATGCCCGCGGCCAGGTTGGTGATCACTGCACCGGTGAACGCCCACGTCAGCCCGAACCAACGTGGATTCTTCCGCAGGTCCCAAAGGTTCTTGAGCGCCCCGGCGATGATCGACAGGTACAGCACGAGGCCGATGACACCGTTGTCGAGCACGAGGGCGAGGTACACGTTGTGAGCGTTGATGCCGCCCTGCGCGATCACCTCCTCGGAGCCGAGGATGGTGATGTCGGTGTTGTTGGCCTGCTGCATGAACTTGATGGCGTTACCGGCGAACCCACCCAGACCGAGACCGAAGAGCCAGTGCTCGCGCGCCACCTGCATGCCGGCGTTCCAGATGTCGAGGCGGCCGGCACCGCGGTCAGAGAAGATCGCGGCGAGGCTGAAGCGCTCGGGGTTCAGCAAGGCGAACAGGAACGCGAGCGCGAGCATTCCGGTGAAGCCGGCGACCACGAGGATCACGCGGCGTCGAAGCTTGACCCCTGGCAGAGTGAGCACGATGTAGGTGCCCATCACGAAACCCGAGAGCAGGCCCGCACGGGAGCCCGTGGCGAGCAGGGCGCCGAGGTAGATCGGGATGATCCCGAAGTAGGCGATCCGCATCCGACCCTTCGCCTCGCGACCGAAGAGGAGGATGAAGGGCAAGGTGGTCACGGCATAGCCGGCGTACTGGTTGGGCCCGCCCGAGAAGCCGAACACCCGGTTGCCGAACGTGAAGTAGATGACGACCGCGATGAGCGCGATCGGCACCCCGATCCAGACCCAGGCCCGCAACAGCCTGAGGAGTTGCTCCGGACCCTCGAGCAGCACCGCAAAGGCGATCCAGTAGCAGACGCCCAGCGCGTAGGCGAAGAACTGATACAGCCACCCGCTGGTGCCCGACACGGCGAGACCGTAGAACCCGCCGCACCATGCCCATGCGGTGAACAGGAAGACCGCGACCCAGGCGCGGGGCATCAGTGCCCGCGGTCGCCACGTCGAGGTCGCAGTCCTCGCAAGGATCACGACGGGGGCGAGCAGCGCGAGCACGCGACCCATCGTGATCGGCCCGACGCCCAGCACCTCGAACCAGAGCGTGTAGATCATGATGGGGACCAGGTACTCGGGATGATCCTTCAACCCGACGGTCGCCACGGCCAGGGCCGCCAGCACGGCGACGACCACCACCGCGACCATCGATCGGCCGGCGAAGGCCAGGACGAGCGCCGCGGCCAGGGCGAGGGGGATGAGGAGCATCAGCCGCTTCGACGGCCGACGCGGACCATCCGGTGGCGGCGTGGAGGTGGATGGTCGGGAGGCGAGCGCGGTCATCGGAAGGTCATCGGGCGCGGGTCATCGCCGCCCCAATCAGGGAGAACGGTACCCGGGCACGTCGCCGTCCCCAAGGGCAGGGCGGTTCGTCGCATCAGACCGTCACCCCAGTGGATCGAATGCCGAAAGCCCGTGAAAGGCGGCGAGAGGGTTCCGCACGACGTCCGGCAACCAGGCGTCGAAGCGGACCATCCGCTGGCGGAGCTTCGGCAGGTACTCGCCGTCGGGAAACGCGCGCTGAACCCGGGCGATGACGCCGTGAGTCATCCATTCGACCCTGCCGTAGTGGTGTCCCAGCAGTTCGGCGACATGGCGGGTGCTGTTGTCGCGGAGCGGATGCTCGTCCTCGGCCTGCCATGCCGCGAACTTCTCGCGCTGGAGGCTGGAAGGCCTCCACGGCGTCGGGATCGCCCATCGAATGGCATCGAGCGTCTTCGAATTCACCGCCGGGTCACTGACCCTGGTCATCCCGGAGGGAGCGAGGAGCTCGGCGGTGCGGGCGATGAACTCGTCCTCCTGCGGGGGGGTGATGTGGTGGAGGACCGACTCGCAGATCACGATGTCGTAGGCCTTGGCGTCGAGATCCATGCTCATCATGTCGCCGATGCGGATGTCGATGCGGTCCGTGTAGTCGAGGATGCCCGCGGCCTCCTTGACGAGGTGCTCGGTGGTGTCGTTGATCTCGAGGGCCGTCACGTGCGCGGCGCCCATCGCCAGCATGGTCATGGCCGTCTGGCCCGATCCACAGCCGATCTCGATCACGTTGGCGCCGGGTAGCCGGTCGATCAGCTCTCCGTGCCAGAAGCACTCCTGGCCGACCCACTGACGACGCTGCTCGGCGATGTACTCAGGCGCGCGACGGGCGTTGGCGGCGATCTGCTCGGGGCTCTCGGCCGAGTAGAGCTCGCTGAACACCCGCTGGTTCAGCGCATACATGCGTTCGGCCTCGCTTGCCTCTCCCCCGGTGCTCATCAGGCGAGGATACCGGCGCGACCGGGGCCTCGGGCAATCGCCCACGGCCACGACGGGAAGGATCACCCAGCGTCGCGGTGACCGACGTATCGCTCGTCGGCGAGCACCAACATGGGTTGGTCAGGGTCGCTCGACTCCTCCGGCGGTTCGAGCTCAGCGATGCGGTCGACCTGGCGCTGGAGCTGGTTCCGACGAGTGGTCGCGAGGTTCGAGAACGCCGTGTTGAGGGAGGCCAGCTTCTTCTCCACGTCGTCGATCGAACCTCCGAACTTCTCCCACTGCTTCGAGAAGTCGAGCAGGCAGCGATGGATCTCGTCGCCGCGCTGCTCGAGCCGGAAGAGGTCGACCGCCTGGCGGATGACTGCGAGCACACCGAAGAGCGTGATCGGCGAGCAGAGCATGACCTTCCGGCGGAGCGCGACGTCGACCAGTTCGGGATCCTGCTCGTGGATGAAGGAGTAGATGCTCTCGTTCGGGATGAACAGGAGGAGGTAGTCGACGGTGCGCTCGGGGTCGATGTAGGAGCGGTCGTCGAGCTCCTTCAGGCGGGACCGGACGTCGCTCAGGAACTGCTTGCGGAACCGCTCGCGCTCGATGTCGGTGTCCGCCTCGAGGAAGCGCAGGTAGTTGTCGGCGGGGAACTTCACGTCCATGTTCAGCTCGCGGCCCTCAGGAAGCATGAACGTGAAGTCGGGCAGGGTGCCGGCGACGGTCTGGCATTGGCGGCGGTAGTTGATGCCTTCGATGAAGCCGACATGTCGCAGCAGATCGTCGGCGGTCCGTTCGCCCCATGAGCCACGAGCCTTGGGGTTGGCGAGCGCGTCGCGCAGCCCGGAGGCGCTCTTCGCGAGCTGTTGCTGGGTCTCGGCGGCCTCGGCGAGGTGCGTCACGAACTCGCCGTGCTGACGAGCGCGCTCCTCGCGCAGGTCGTGCACCGCACGGGTCATGCCGTCGAGCTGCCCGCGCAGTTCGCGGAGGTGCTCGCCCACCTCGACGTTGCGGGCCTCGACCCGCTCGTCGATCGCGTGCTCCCGGAGGTCGAGCTCACGCCCGTTGGCGACGAGGCGATCGTCGAGCCGAGCCGCCGCGGCGGACAGGACGCCCTCGACCAGGCGGTGCTGGTCGGCCCGGGTCGCGTCGATCAGCGGGCCGAGATCGGGCGCCGGGGCGGGCCGGCGGCGGCCCGTGAGGAGCACCCCGGCGAGGACGCCCACGGCCGCGGTGGCGATCACGAGGAAGAGCAGGAGGACTGCTGAGCTGGACATGTCCCCATGATGAGGGGGCCGTGTGACAGTGACGGGGATGGTGGCGTGGCGCCGCCCGTCGGGACAGCTCGGTCAGGGCCTCGACATCAAGGGTGCGGCGAGCTCGGCGAGGGAGACGGCGGGGCGCGGGCCGAGGTGGCTGATGACCTCGGCCGCGGCGAGGGCACCGAGCCGGGCCGAGGTGGCCATCGACTTCCCCCGTGTCCACCCGAACAGGAAGCCCGCCGCGAACAGGTCGCCCGCTCCCGTGGTGTCGACCACCTCGTCGACCGGATGCGCGGGCACCTCCACGACCTCGTCGGGGGTCACGACCGCCGCGCCCAGCTCGGAGCGGGTCAGCACCGCCAGGGGGCAGTGGCGCCGGACCTCGGCGACGGCGTCGTCGAATTCGTCGACCTCGTAGAGGGCGAGGATCTCCACGGTGTTGGCGAAGAGGATGTCGACGTGATGGTCCACGAGCTCGCGGAAGGCCTCGCGGTGCCGCTCGACGCAGAACAGGTCCGACAACGTGAGCGCGACCCGTCGTCCCGATTCGTGAGCGATCGCCGCGGCCTCTCGGAACGCCGACTGCGCCTCGGGCTGGTCGAACAGGTAGCCCTCGAGGTAGGTCACCTGAGCCGATCGGATCACGTCCGCGTCCAGGTCGTCGGGGCCGAGCAGCGCCGAGGCACCGAGGAACGTGTTCATGGTCCGCTGCGCGTCGGGGGTCACGAGGACCAGGCAGCAGCCCGTCGCCGGGCCGTCGCCGGCCGCGGGGTTGGAGTAGCCGACGCCGGTCGCGTTGATGTCGTGCACGAACACGTCGCCGAGCTGGTCATCGCGGACCCGTCCGATGTAGTGGGCGCGCCCGCCGAGGGAGGCGAGGCCCACCACGGTGTTCGCGGCCGACCCTCCGGAGGCCTCGATGCCGGGACCCATCGCCCGGTACACCTCGGCCATGCGAGCCTCGTCGACGAGGTCCATCGTGCCCTTCGTGAGGCCGAGCCGCTCGACCGTCTCGTCGGGGGTGGTGCTGAGCACGTCGACCAGCGCGTTGCCGATTCCCACGACGTCGAGCTCGGGAGTTGGGGTGGTCATGGTCGGGGGACGCTACGAGGTCGGGATCGTGAGGGCGAGCTCGTACACCCGGTTGCGCGGAACGCCGTGGACCCGAGCCACCACCTCGATCGCGTCACGGCGCGTCGCCCCCTCGAGCAGCTCCGCTCGCAGCGCGTCGAGCAACCGATCGTCGTCGACGGCCTCCTCCTCGTGCCGGGCACCGTCGATCACCAGGACGTACTCACCCCGCGTCGGGGAGTGCCCGAGCATGTCCGCGGCGGTGTCCAGCGTTCCCCTCCAGACCTCCTCGTGGAGCTTGGTGAGCTCTCGGGCGATCACCACCCGCCGGGTGGCGCCCAGCGCGTCGCGCAGCTCGGCGACCGTCGCCGCGACCCGGCGAGGGGATTCGAACACCACCGACGTGCGGACCTCGTCGACGAGCTCGGCGATGCGAGCCCTGCGAGGACCGCCCTTGCGCGGCAGGAACCCCTCGAAGCAGAAGCGGTCGGTCGCCAGGCCGCTCAGCACCAGCGCGACGACCACTGCCGAGGGGCCGGGTATCGCCTCGACCCGGCATCCCGCGTCGATCGCGGCGTTGACGAGCAGGTGGCCGGGGTCGGAGATGGCGGGTGTGCCGGCGTCACTGACCAACGCCACGTCGTCGCCGGCGTCGAGACGATCGAGGAGGCGTCGCACGGCGCCCGCTTCGGTGTGCTCGTTGACCACCACCATCTCCGGGCGCGGCAACCCGAGGTGGGTCAACAGCTTCGACGTCCGGCGCGTGTCCTCACACGCGAGGACGGCCACCTGCGCCAGCACCTGGGCGGTCCGGGCACTCAGATCGCCGAGGTTGCCGATGGGCGTCGCGACGACGAACAGCGTGCCGGTCACCGGAGCTCGAGCCTCACTGGAATTCCAGCCTGTCCCCCACCGCCACCCCCCAACGGGCGAAGGAGCCGGCGCCGGCCTCGATCACCTGGCGCGCCGCGAAGCACGGTCGGGTGACCCGACCCGGCCCGACGGAGACGATGCGCAGCACGGTGCCGGCAGGATCGCAGAACGCGACGTCGATCTTCAGCCGCATTCCGAACGTGTGGATCTGACGACACTTCGGGATCAGGAGGGCGCCGTCGATCGAGGTGCGGCCGATGAGGCCGCGTCGGCGCGCCGCCCGGGTCCGTGCGACCTCGAGGCTGGCGAGCACGACGCCGTCGCGCAGCAGCCAGCCGGTCTGTTCGGCACTCACCACCGGGTCGCTCACACGTTGAATCGGAACTCCAGGACGTCGCCGTCCCGGACTTCGTAGTCCTTGCCCTCGACGCGCAGCTTGCCGACCTCGCGCGCCCGGGGCCACGAGCCCAGCTCGAGCAGCTCCTCCCAGTCGATGCATTCGGCCCGGATGAACCCGCGCTCGAAGTCGGTGTGGATCACCCCGGCTGTCTCCGGCGCCTTCGCACCGGCGCGGAACGTCCACGCCCGCGATTCCTTCTCCCCCGTGGTGAAGAAGGTGCGGAGGCCGAGCATCGAGTACGCCGCCCGGACGAACCGGGGCAGCGCTCCCTCGCCCAGCCCGAGCGCGTCGAGCATCTCGGCGCGCTCGTCGACGTCGAGCATGATCGCCTCGGCCTCGAGCTGGACGCAGGCCGCCACGACGTCGCCCGAGCCACCGAGCGCCTCGACCACGGGGGCGGCCACTGCATCGCCCTCGTCGATCTGGTCCTCGGCGATGTTGACCACGGCCATGACCGGCTTGGCGGTCAGCAGGAAGTAGGGCCGCAGGAGCGCGAGCCCGTCCGCATCGAGACGGCCCCGGTACAGCGGGGTCCCCGCCGCGAGGTCGTCGCGGGCCGCGCCGAGCGCTGCGACCTCGGGCCCGAGGCTCGGATCGGCACGAGCCGCCTTGCGCCGCTTGTCGATCTGCTTGTCGACCGACTCGAGGTCCGCGTAGATGAGCTCGAGCTCGAGGGTGTCGAGCTGCTCGATCGGGTCGCTCGAGCCGGGGACGTCGATGTCGTCGAAGGCTCGGAGGACGAAGACGATGGCGTCGACCTCCCGGATGTGGGACAGGAAGCGGTTGCCGAGGCCCTCGCCCTGCGCGGCCCCCTTCACCAGGCCCGCGATGTCGACGAACTGCACCGCGGCGGGCACCACGTTGCGACTCTTCGACATCTCCGCCAGCCGGTCGAGTCGATCGTCGGGCACCTTCGCGACTCCCACGTTGGGGTCGACGGTGGCGAACGCGTACGGCGCCGCGAGCGCGCCACCGCCGGCGAGGGCGTTGTAGAGGGAGGACTTCCCGGCGTTGGGCAGTCCGACGAACCCGAATCGTTCCATGTCGTGTGAAGCGTAGGCGGGGTCACGTCGACACCTACGATGGTCGCGTGAGTGATGCCACGACGCTGGCCGTCGACGCGATCGATCGTGCCGTCTACTTCATGGACCGGGCCCTCGCCCCCGCCCAGAAGGTCCGCGCCTTCCGCAACGCCCGGGCGATCGTGGCCCAACTGCCCACCGACGAGCTGGCCGATCGCGTGCAACGGGGCACGCTCACCGACCTCGACGGGATCGGACCGTCCACCGGCGGGGTCATCGCCGACGCGGTCGCGGGCCGGCCGAGCTCATATCTCGACAAGCTCGAGCGCGAATCGCGCATCGAGCTCAACGAGGGCGCCGAGATCCGCGACGCCCTGCGGGGTGACTGTCACTCCCACACGGTGTGGTCCGACGGTGGCGCCCCGCTCGAGACGATGGCCCGGACCGCGATGGCGCTCGGTCACGAGTACCTCGTCGTCACCGACCATTCCGCCCGCCTCACGATCGCGCACGGCCTCGACGCCGCCCGGCTGCGCGAGCAGCGCCTCGAGATCGATCGCCTCAACGAGGAGCTCGCTCCGTTCCGCATCCTGAAGGGGATGGAGGTCGACATCCTCGACGACGGCTCGCTCGACCTCCCGGAGGACGACCTCGCCGCGCTCGACCTCGTGGTCGCCTCGGTCCACTCCAAGTTGAGGATGGCCGAGTCCGAGATGACCCGCCGGATGATCCTCGCCGCCGCGAGCCCACACGTCGACGTTCTGGGCCATTGCACCGGCCGTCAGATCGTGGGCACCGGCCGGCCCCCGTCGCGCTTCGATGCCGACCTGGTGTTCGCCGCGTGCGCGCAGTTCGACACCGCCGTCGAGATCAACTGCCGGCCCGAGCGCCAGGACCCGCCCGACGAGCTGCTCGACGTCGCCCTGCAATGGGGATGCCGCGTGTCGATCGACACCGACGCCCATGCGCCCGGCCAGCTCGAGTGGCAGGCATCCGGGTGCGACAAGGCCGCCCGCCATGAGATCGAGCCCGACCGGATCATCAACACGATGCCGGCCGACGACCTCGTCGCCTGGGCCGGCGCACACTGACGCCCGGAGCGGCTCAGGAGTACGGATCCGCGCGGCCCAGCCGCCACGCGCGCTCCGACTCACGCATGCGGGCGTCGCGCGCCGCGACGAGGTCGGCCACCCGCACGTCGGCTTCGGTCGGGTGCTCCCGCACGAGGGCACGCGGCCAGAGTCGCTGCTCGACGACGTTGGTCAGCTGGGCCGCAGTGAGGAAGATGCGGGCCTGCAGGAAGATCCAGGACAGGAGCCCGATCACCACGGCGAAGAACCCGTAGGTGCGGCTGGCTCCCTGCACCACGCGACCCACGTAGAGCACCCCGACGTACTGCAGCACGGTCCAACCGGCCCCTCCGAACACCGCACCCCAGCGGACGCGACGCCACGGCAGGGGCTCGTGGCACAAGATGTTGAAGAGCACGAACACCGACGCGGCGTTCACGACGAACGTGACGAACCAGTACGCGACGCGGCCGAACGGCCCACCCACCTCGACCCAGTTCGTGCCGGAGCCGAGGATCGTGCCGACGAGCACGACCGCCCCGAGCGTGAGCAGCGTGGCGAGCCCGCGCAACTGACGAATCCAGAAGTTCTGGCGCTGGAGGAACGGCACCCCGAACACCGAGTTCACCGCGTCCTGCGCGGCGTGAGTGGCGCCGAGACCCGCCCACACGGCGAGGAGGACGCCGAACACGAACGCGACCCCGCTGCCTCGCAGCGACCCCACGTTGTCCTCGATCTGGTCGCCGACGACGGGGAACTTCGACAGGACGGAGTCGACGATGCGATCCCTGAGGTCGGGGTTGTCGTCGAGGAAGAACCCCAGCACGGTGAAGAGCACGAGCAGGAGCGGGAAGACCGCGAAGAACGAGTAGTACGAGATGAGCGCGCAGTGCGGTCCGGTGCGGTCGTCGTCGTACTTCTTCTGCACCGCGAACGCGAGCGCGAGCGGACTGAAGCCGCGTTGGACCGCATCGATGCGGTCCCACAGGCGGTTCCACCGGTTGTCGGCCCGTTCGGGGATCTCGACGGCGACGTGCTGAGGTCGATCGGGCTCGGGTTGGGGCTGCACCAGAGGGCCACGTTAAGCTCGCACCCCTATGTCGAAGCGCACTCAGAAGAAGAAGGCCAACGCGCGGCGCAAGAAGGCCAACCACGGCCGCAAGCCCAACGCCGGCCGCAATTCCTGATCCGCGCTCGCCGACCGATGCCCGCTGACCGATGACGGCGGCCGAGCGGTCCTCCAGTTGACGCCGTGCTGGTCTTCGACCCCCAGAGCCGGCGCTGGGCGCGATTCGCCGCATGGGTGGAGCCGCGCCTGCCCCTCGGCATCCCCGTGCTCGAGGCAGACACCGCTCACGACGACGCGCTGCTCGGGCTGACGAGGTCGGACCTGCGCGGTGGGATCTGGTGGGTCGGCACCGACGGAGTGCCCCGTCCGGGTGTTCGCGCCGTCCTCGGATGCCTCGGAGCGGCACGGTGGGCAGCCCGACGCGGGAGCCGGTAGATGTGAGGCTCGACACAGGTTGCAAGGCGACCTAGTGTCGTCCTAGCGGGCAATCCCAGGGGGGAACCAAATGCGCCATCGACGTCAGGTACGGCTCACGGTCGCGGGAGCAGTGATCGCCATCGCGTTGGTGGCGGGTGGCTGCACGAACCCGGCACCTCCCGGGGGGAACAGCGTCGCACTGCACGTGCTCCAGCTCACCTCGCTCAAGCAGAACGAGACCTTCCCGACCCAATGGTGGGAGCAGCCTCCGTTCGCTCCGTACGACGTCGACGACGAGCCGTACCTCGTCCACATGGGCATCCGCATCAAGCTCAACGAGCCCATCAGGATCG
>DATEEV010000483.1:0-3066 GCA_035281005.1 Microthrixaceae bacterium
TGAGGCGAGGGTCAGCGGCGAGGGTCAGCCACGCTTCTGCGCGCCTCGAGGTCGTCGTGCGGCCGGCTCGTCTTCAGATCGGCCAGATGACCAGCAGGCCGGTATCGCCGACGAACCCTCCGGGCGCTCGCATGCTCAGCACCTTCGTGGCATCGCGGTTGATGGCGGCGCCGTCGGTGGGGAGACCAGGAACCTCCCGGCGGGCATGGGTGACGCGATCGACCAGGCACCAGGCCTGGGGGCTCTGCTCGCTGCAGAGGACGAGCGCTGCGCTTCCGTCGAAGGTGACGTCGGTCAGGTGGGTGGTGTCGTGGTTGTTCAGCACCTCGGTGACGCCGGTGGTCAAGTCGGTCGCGGTGAGATCCCAGCTGTCGTGCCAGTCGAACCGGTAGCGGCCGTCACTGGACCACTTCGAGACCTCCGGGAGGGGACTCTCTTGCACGATCTCAGTGATGCCGGTGTCGCGATCCCAGCGACCGATCCCCTCCGTCACCGTGTAGCCGAAGGTGTCGGTCGTGACGACGGTGTAGGTCACGTAGCGACCGTCTGCGGAGAGCTGAGGCGAGCGGTTCTCCTGCTGTATCGACGGCGACGCGGCGCCGGTCACCGGAACGGTCACGCCGGTGGACATGTCGCGCACATAGATCTCCGTGCAGTGCACCTGGGACAGTCCGGGCGACCGGAGCAGGCAGTTCAGGCCCGTGGTGCCCGGGCGAAGGCTCGGATCTCTGGACTCGAACGCGACGTAGCGTCCGTCGGCGCTCACGTCGGCCGAGCCGGCCGCGGATCCGGCGGGACGTCCGAAGGCGGGGCTACCCGTGTTGCCGAGCGGCGTGGTCGTCGACGTCCGTACATCGCGGACCAGATACCACCCCGCGTCATCGGTGGGCCCCTGGACCGAATAGACCGCGGTGAACCCGTCGTCGGACAGCGCCAGTGGATTGATCCGCTTACCCCACGGCACGGAGTCGACCCGGATGGCACCGGGCGGCAGGACCGATTCCGCCGATTGCGTCAGACAGCCCGTCGCCCCGAGCAAGAGGAACGCGACCACCATCACCGCTCCCGCGCGACGGCTCACACTTCGATATCCGCGACGAGACATGTTCCACCCCCAGCTACCGCGCCCACCGGTTCGACCGCGCCAGCTCGGAAGCTACACGGAAGCACCACTCGTCGGCGACGAACTGGCAGCGCTCAGCGACCCTTCTTGCGCTCCTCGAGGTCAGCCAGGACGGTCTCGGTGTGCTCGCCCAACGCCGGCACCGACGATGACGTCCGGGGCTGCGCCGCTCCGAAGCTGATCGGTCCGTTGACCGACCGGAACCTCGCGCCTGCCCCGCCCTCGATCTCGACGAAGCCCTCGTTCGCCGCGAGCTGGGGGTCGTCGACCACCTCGGCCGGGCCGTTCGCCGGCGCCCACCAGACGCCTTCCTCCTCGAAGCGCTGCTCCCACTCGGCCATGGTCTTCTCGGCGACGAGCTCGTCGATGAGCGCGATCACCTCGACGCGGTTACGGCGGATCGACGACGCATCGGCGAAGCGCGGGTCCTCGAGCAGGTCGGGCCGGCCGAGCGCCCGGCACACCGAGGGGATGTGACGGTGCGCCTCGAGCCCGGTGAAGAAGAACCACTTCCCGTCCGATGTCAGGTACGGGTTCATGAGCGGCGCCTGGTTGCGGTGCCGCGGCTCGGAGCCGGCGACCTTGCCCAGCGTCAGCTGCAGACCGAGGTCCCATCCCAACACGTACGCACCCGTCCGCAACAGCGACGACTCGACCACCTGGCCCCTGCCGGTGCTGCGCTGCTCGATCACGGCGGCGAGCACGCCCGAGAGCGCAGCGAGGCCGGTGATGTGATCGCCGATCCCACCGCGGGCATTCGTCGGCACCCCGTCGCCGCCCGCCATCTGCACGGCCAGGCCCGAGCGGGCCCAGAACGCACCGATGTCGTAGGTCGGTCGGTTCCGGTCGGGCCCCTTCAGGCCGTAGCCGCTGACGCTGCAGTACACGAGGTGCGGGTGACGTTCAACGGTCGCGTACGGCTCGAGCCCGAGGCCGTCGAGCGCGTCCGGTCGCAGGTTCGAGATGAGGACGTCGGCCGATGCCAGTAGCGCCTCCATCTGCTTCCGGCCGTCGTCGTCACGGAGGTCGAGCACGACGCTCTGCTTGTTGCGGTTGTCGAGCGCGAACGCAGGGTTCGGCATGTCGTCGCCGATGCCGAGCGAACCGAAGACCTCGCGCATCGGGTCACCACGGGGCGGCTCGACCTTGATGACCTCCGCGCCCCAGTCCGCGAGCAGTGCGGCGGCCGCGGGCGCGGCCACCCACACGCCGAGCTCGACGACACGCAGATCGGCGAACGACGAGAGCCCGCCCTCGGTCATGCCGGCTCTCCCGTCGAGGCGCCGATGCCATGTCCGGCCGACGCGGCGCGCGTGCGCAGCTCATCCTTGGCGACCTTGCCGGTCGCATTGAGGGGCAGCTCGTCGACGAGCTCCACGTAGCGAGGCGCCTTGTAGTTGGCCATGTCCTCGCGGCTCCATGCGATCACTTCGTCTCCTGTCGTCGTCGCCCCGGGCGCCAGCACGACGAAGGCCATGCCGACTTCCCCGAGACGATCATCCGGCACTCCGATCACCGCGGCCTGGCGGATGTCGGGGTGGCGCAGCAGCGCGTTCTCGATCTCGGCCGGGTAGGCGTTGAACCCGCCCACGATGAACATGTCCTTGACCCGGCCCACGATCCGCAGGCACCCCCGCTCGTCGACGACGCCGAGGTCGCCCGTGCGCAACCAACCGTCGTCGCTCAACGCGGCCGCGGTCGCCTCGGGGTCGTCGAGATAGTGCGACATGATGCTGCCGCCGCGCAGCCAGATCTCGCCCGCCTCGCCGCTCGCCACGTCCGCGTCGCCGTCGACGATGCGCACCTCGAAGCCCGGCCGGGGTCGACCGACCGTGGTCGCGATCGTCTCGGGGTCGTCGTCGGGCCCGGTCGCCGCCGCGGTGCCGCCCTCGGTCAAGCCGTATCCGGTGATGACCGTCTCGAACGGCAACTCATCGTGGATG
>DATEEV010000484.1:0-3716 GCA_035281005.1 Microthrixaceae bacterium
AGGGAAGCGCACCTTCTCCACTCCGACGTTCACTCCCATCGATGTCTGCTCGACGACGAGCAGGTCGGGCAGGAACAGGTTCGCGAGCGACAGCGTGAGGAAGCCGTGGGCGATGGTCGCGCCGAACGGGCCCGACGCCGCTCGTTCGGGGTCGACGTGGATCCACTGGTGATCCCCGGTCGCGTCCGCGAAACGGTCGATGCGCGCCTGGTCGATCTCGATCCAGTCGGTGGGCTCGAGCGACTCCCCGACATGGTCGAGCAGATCGGCGGGTGTGGGGACGACCAGCACGCTCATTGGCTCCCTGATGGGATGGTCGGTTCCTGGAGCTCTCTCATGGTCTCCTCCATCTCCTCCCGGGATCCGAACATGATCTCGGCGATCTGGTCCGCGAACTTCTTCGAACACACCTCGGCGTTCTCCATCCGCTCCTCGGCCACGGCATCAGGATCGTCCATCAGGTCCTTCACGAGCTGGCTGTCGTCGGAGATCTCGTCGTACATGCAGCCGGCAAAGTCCTCGAGGACCGCGATCGCCTCGTCACCGCCGGCTCCCTCCGGAATCGACCCCCCGGAGTCCTCCTCGAGCCAGGTCACGAGCGAGTCGACGAATTCGTCGCGAGAGGCCACGTCGTCGCCGCAGCCTCCGAGCAGCACGGCGCCCACAGCGATCAGGGTCAGGGTCAGGGTGGTGCGCATCGAGTCTCCTCAGGGGTGCTGGCTCGACACGGCGACGACTTCGCCGGTCATGTAACTGGCGAGGTCCGACGCGAGGAACACCATCACGTTCGAGATCTCCCACGGCTCCGCCGCGCGGCCGAAGGCTTCGCGTGACTCGAGCTCCTCGAGCAGCCCGTCGGGCGTGACCTTGGCGAGGAACGGGTGCATCGCGAGGCTGGGCGACACCGCGTTGATGCGCACGTTGTGACCGGCGGCCTCGACCGCCGCGCACCGAGTCAGCGCCATCACTCCGGCCTTGGCCGCCGCATAGTGCGACTGCAGCTCCTGG
The DNA here is from genome assembly GCA_035281005.1 of Microthrixaceae bacterium. GTDB lineage: Bacteria > Actinomycetota > Acidimicrobiia > Acidimicrobiales > Microtrichaceae > DATEEV01. The sequence continues at coordinate 1,009 of DATEEV010000484.1, forward strand.
GCCCTCCACCCGAGGACCGAGGCGTTGTTCACCACGGCGCCACTCCCGCGCTCGTACATGTGGGGCAGGATCGCGCGCAGGCAACGGAACGTGCCGGTCAGGGTCACGTCCAACACGACGTCCCACTGCTCGTCGGTCATGTCGACGATCGGCGCGTTGCCGCCGAGGCCGGCGTTGTTCATCCACACATCGACATGGCCGAGCTCGGCGATCGCGGTCTCGACGAGCGCCCGGACCTCGGCATCGTCGGACACGTTGCACAGCGCCGTCGCCGGCCGTTGGCCGATCTCGGCCTCGAGCCGATCAGCCGCCTCTCCGAGGCGTCGTTCGTGCAGGTCGGAGATGAGCACGGTCGCGCCCTCGAGTGCGCACCGCCGTGCGGTCGCGAAGCCGATGCCGGTGCCGGCCGCCGCGGTGACCACGACGGTCTTGCCGTCGAGCAGCCCGCGTGGCGGTGGTTCGACCGGTGATTGGACGGATCGGGTTTCGGCCACGATCAGGCTCCCTTCGCGGGCTGTGGCTCGCGGGGCAGGCCCAGTGCTCGCTCACCGATGATGTTGCGCTGGATCTGGTCGGAGCCACCGTAGATGGTGTCGGCCCGGCTGAAGAAGAACAGCCGGTGATGGGCGTCGAGCGCGTCGCCCTCGGATCCGTACGCGTCGAGCGTGATCATCGCGTCGGGCCCCAGGACGTCCATCGCGACCTCGCCCATGTCGCGGTGGAGGTTCGCCCAGAACAGCTTTCCGACCATCGCGGCAGGAACGAGCTCGACGTTGTCGTCGACCGAGAGGTTCCGGAGCGCGTTGAGCCGCATGATCCGCAGCCGGATCGACAGGTCCGCGAGCTTCTGGCGGATCTGGGGATCGTCGATCGACTCGTTCCTCCGCGCGTCGTCGATGATCCAGTTGAGCTCGCGCTCGAAGCTCATCTGCTGGCCCAGCGTGAGTGCGCCGCGTTCGAACGCGAGCGTCCCCATCGCGACCTTCCATCCGTCGCCCGGCGCCCCGACGATGTTCTCGGCGGGCGTGCGGGCGTCGGAGAAGAACACCTCGTTGAACTCCGCGGTGCCGGTGATCTGGGTGATCGGACGGACCTCGATGCCCGGTGCGTCCATGCTGATCAACAGGTAGCTGAGGCCCTTGTGTCGCTCGGAGCCGGCCTCGGTGCGACACACCACGAAGCACCAGTCGGACCACTGGGCGAGCGAGGTCCAGACCTTCTGGCCGTTGAGGACCCACTCGCCGTCCTCGAGGCGCGCCGTGGTGCGCACGTTCGCGAGGTCGCTGCCGGCGTTGGGCTCGCTGTAGCCCTGGCACCAGTACTCGGTGCCCGACACGATCCCCGGGAGGAATCGCCGCTGCTGGTCGGGGCTGGCGAAGTGGATGAGCGTCGGGCCGAGGAGTCCCTCGCCGACCAGGCCGGCCCGACCCGGGCCGCCGGCACGGGCGTACTCCTCGTGGAAGATGACCTCCTGGGTCAGCGGCAGCCCTCGCCCGCCGTGCTCGGCCGGCCAGCCCACACAGGTCCAACCGTTCGCGGCGAGGTGGCGCTCCCACTCCATGCGCTCGGCGACCAGGACGTGCTCGTCGCCCGGTCCGCCCCGGTTGCGCAGCTCTGCGAACGTGCCGACGAGGTTCGACTCCATCCAGTCGCGGATCTCGGAGCGGAATTCCTCGTCCTGCTTGCTGAAACCCAGGTCCACGGCGCGGTGACGATACCTGACGACCCGTCAGATCCGGAATTGGGGTGCCCCCCGTGATCGGACGACGGTCCGTACCATGACCGCCCGTGTCGTCGAAGCAGTGGGGTGTCCTGGCGGGAATCGTGCTGCTCGTCGTGGTGGTCGCCAGCGTGTTCGCGATGTCGTCGCGGCGAACGACCGAGTTCACCGACGCCGAGCCGCCGACGTCGCGGCCGACGACGACCTTCGACGGATCGCCCGAGGCTTCGAACCGGGACGGCACCGGCGAGGCGCGCGGGGCGGACTACACGACCTGTGCCGCGATCCCCCAGACGTTCCCGTTGCCGCCGCGTAGCTGCCGCTTCGTCGCACCGGCCGATCTGCGCAGCGACGAGCGGCTGCCCGCGGTGATCCTCCTGCACGGGTTCAACACCCTCGCCGCGACCGAGTTCGCCCAGGGCCATTGGGAGGCCTCCCTCACCGAGCACCGCTTCATCGTGGTGCTCCCGGAGGGACAGTTCGGGAGCTGGAACGCCGGCGGCTGCTGCGCGATCTCGCAACAGGCTGGCGTCGACGACGTCGGCTACCTCCGAGCGGTGCTCGACCAGACCGCGGCTCGGCCCGACGTCGACCCGTCGCAGATCTCGGTCGTGGGCAACTCGAACGGCGGGATGATGGCCTACCTGTTCGGGTGCGCCGAGGCCGGACGGCTCACCGGCATCGCCTCGGTCGAGGGGACGCCGATGGCGCAGTGTGCGCCGTCGCGGCCCGTCCCCGTGCTGCACGTGCACGGTCGAGCCGACATGACCGTGCCCTACGCGGGCGGGCAGTCGCTCATCTCATGGGTGCTCGGGGTGACCTTCCCCCCGATCGAGCAGGCCATCGGCGGGATCGCGACTGCGATGGGGTGCCCGGGCCCCGCCGAGGCGACATCGGACGGTCCCGTCACGACCCAACAGTGGCAGGGCTGTCCACCGGGCATCCGCGTCGAGCTCGACGCGATCGACGGCGCCGCGCATGCGTGGCC
>DATEEV010000485.1:0-3411 GCA_035281005.1 Microthrixaceae bacterium
AGCTGCTGAAGCCGCAGTACGTGCTCGAGCAGCTCCGCGATCGCTCACCCGAGGACACGATCGTCGCCTCCGGCGTCGGCCAGCACCAGATGTGGACGTCGCAGTACTGGAAATTCCGCCACCCCTATACCTGGGTGAACTCCGGCGGGCTCGGCACGATGGGCTTCTCGGTCCCTGCGGCGATCGGGGCCAAGGTCGGCATGCCCGACCGCACGGTCTGGGCGGTCGACGGCGACGGTTGTTTCCAGATGACCGCGCAGGAACTGGTCACTGCCAGCACCGAGCGCATCCCGGTGAAGGTCGCCATCCTCAACAACGCCTACCTCGGCATGGTTCGCCAATGGCAGGAGATGTTCTACGACGAGCGCTACAGCGAGGTGTACCTGTCGCCCGACCTTCCGGACTACGTGAAGTGGGCCGAGGCGATGGGGTGCGTGGCCATCCGGGTCGAGGCGCCGGAGGAGGTCGGGCCGGCGATCGACAAGGCGAACCAGATCGACGACCGCCCGGTGGTGCTCGAGTTCCGCACCGACAGCTCCGAGAAGGTGTTCCCGATGGTGCCGGTCGGCCAGTCCAACGACGACATCCAGATCGGTCCCGACGACGGGGAGGGCGGACGATGACCGACGAGGTCGCCAAGCATCACACGCTCTCGGTGCTGGTCGAGAACCGCGCGGGCGTGCTCGCCCGCGTCGCGCAGCTCTTCGCGAGGCGTGGCTACAACATCTACAGCCTCGCGGTGGCGCCCACCCATGACGACCGCCTCAGCCGGATCACGATCGTGGTCGACGTGGCATCGTCCCCGCTCGAGCAGGTCGTCAAGCAGCTCAACAAGCTGATCAACGTGATCAAGATCTCCGAGCTCGACCCGCTCGACTCGGTCGAGCGCGAGCTGATGCTGCTGACCGTCCGGGTCGACGCACCACGCCGTCACCAGGTCATCGAGCTGGCGGAGATGTTCGGCGGGCGCATCGAGGACGTGGGCCACGACGAGCTCACCATCTCGGTGGCCGACGCCCCGACCCGGCTCGACGATCTCGAGGAACTGCTCCGGCCCTACGACATCGTGGCCGTGCAACGCACGGGACGCGTCGCGCTGCCGCGACTCGAGCGCACCGCGCCACCGGGGCTACGCGCCGCCGGCTGAGCCGGTCAACCGCCTGCCTGAGTGCACTGACCCACTGCCGCTCCGAGCTTCTGGGTCGCTTCGGGATCCTGCGCCGCGATCTCGGCGACGGAGTCGGGGAGCGGCCATCGGCGCAGCTTCGCGTCGCCGACGCGTTGGCGACGCCGCTGACGCGGCTGACAGCATGGGAGGTCCGCTCCTACCGTCGAGGAAGTCCCATGGCAAACGTGTTCTACGAGAAGGACGCCGACCGTTCACTGATCGCCGACCGCAAGGTGGCGGTGCTCGGCTACGGCTCGCAGGGCCACGCCCACGCCCTGAACCTCAAGGATTCCGGGATCGACGTGCGGGTCGGCCTGCGGGAGGGCTCCGGGTCGGTGGCCAAGGCCGAGGCCGCCGGGCTGCGGGTGCTCGAGCAGGGGGCGGCCTGTGCCGAGGCCGACCTGATCATGGTGCTGCTGCCCGACACCGAGCAGGCCGAGATCTACGAGAAGTCCATCGCGCCGAACCTGTCCGACGGCGACGCCCTCTTCTTCGCTCACGGCTTCAACATCCGCTTCGAGCAGATCGTGCCGCCGTCGACGGTCGACGTCGCGATGGTCGCCCCGAAGGGCCCCGGCCACCTGGTGCGACGCACCTACACCGAGGGCGGGGGTGTGCCGTGCCTCATCGCGGTCCACCAGGACGCCACCGGCAAGGCCCGCGGCCTCGCCATGGCCTACGCGGATGCCATCGGCGGCACCCGCGCCGGCGTGCTCGAGACGACCTTCACCGAGGAGACCGAGACCGACCTCTTCGGTGAGCAGGTGGTCCTCTGCGGAGGGTTGACCTCACTCATCCAGGCGGGGTTCGAGACGCTGGTCGAGGCGGGCTACCAGCCCGAGGCCGCGTACTTCGAATGCCTCCACGAGGTGAAGCTCATCGTCGACCTCATCTACGAAGAGGGCATCGCCGGCATGCGCTACTCCATCTCCGACACCGCGGAGTACGGCGACCTCACCCGAGGCTCGCGGGTGATCACCCCGGCAGTGAAGGCCGAGATGAAGACGATCCTCGGCGAGATCCAGTCCGGCAAGTTCGCCGAGGAGTGGATCGCCGAGTCGCGGTCGGGCCGCGCCCGGTTCCACCAGCTCGAGGCCGAGGGCCACGACCACCCGATCGAGAAGGTCGGCAAGGAGCTGCGCTCGCTCATGCCGTGGATCTCCGCGGGCAAGCAGTCGGTGTCCGAGGCGTCCGGCGGTCAGGGCTGAGGGTCCGCGCCCCGGCCTCCTCGGCCAACGTCGGAGCCGGATTCGACGCGATCGGGATCGCGGTCGACCTGCCCTTCGAGCTGGCCTCGGTCGAATCGCCCGGTGAGGGTTGGCTCCAGTGCGAGGCGACCCACCCGGCTGCCGTCGCCCATTGCGAGGCGGGTGGAGATGGTGCGTTGTGGTGGCGCAGCCCCATCCCGCCCGGGCGGGGGTTGGGCTTCTCCGGCGCGGCTCGAGTGGCGGGAGCGTTCCTCGCGGCGCTTCCCGCATCCGTCGACTCGGGCGGCGGCGACGAGGCGGAGCTGGGCTCGGCGCGGGCACGGGCGCTCGAGGTGGCGAGCGCGCTGGAGGGTCATCCCGACAACGCCGCCGCATCGGCGATGGGAGGGCTCGTGGTCGCCGCGGGAGGACGAGTGGTGCGCGTGGATCCGCCGCCAGGGCTGACCGTCGTCGTGTGGTGGCCGCCGACCGAGGTGTCGACCCGCCGATCGAGGGATCAGCTCCCCGAGACGGTCCCCTTCGTCGACGCGGTGGCCAACCTCGCCCGCAGCGCGCTGTTGGTCGCGGCGGTCGCCACCGGGGATCTCACGGCGCTCGACGAAGCCACCCGGGACCGGTTGCACCAGGACCGGCGGCTGGCGTCGCTCCCGGCCTCGGCGGCGGCGATGGAGAGCTTGCGGGAGGCAGGTGCGTTCGCCGTGTGGCTCAGCGGATCGGGGCCTGCCGTCGCGGCGTTCACCACCGACGCCGAGGCCCCGGCCTTGGCCGGGGCCTCGTTGCCGGAGGGGACCGTGCGGGTGGTACCGATCGCGTCAGGCGGTGTCGAGCTCTTGGGTTGAGTCGGGCTCGGTCGGCGGATCGGGCGGGATGCGGCGGAAGGCCGCCACGATCACCACGACCGCACCGACCGCACCGATCACGGCGAGGGTGATGCCCACGAAGCCGCGTCCCTCGACATCGAAGGCGTCGAGCTCGTGGGCCAGCGAGAGCGAGCCGATCGTGGTGAAGAACAGACCGAAGACCAAGGCGACCAGG
>DATEEV010000486.1:0-19078 GCA_035281005.1 Microthrixaceae bacterium
GAGGCCGACGTGCTGCGCCTGGCCGAGGGCGATGGCTGCGCGCAGCTCCTCCTCGACGATCTCGACCGTGACGCCCTACTCCTCGAACGACTCGGAACCCCGATGTACGAGGTTGTTTCCGACCCCGCGACCCGACACGACTTGCTCTGCGATCTGGCTTCCAGGTTGTGGCGCCCCGTGGGAGACGACGCCGACCTGCCAACGGGGGCCGGGAGGGCCCGCGCGTACGCCGAGCAACTCCCGCGGCTGTGGCAGTCGACAGGACGGCCGTGTTCGCAAGCGACCATGGACGACGCGATCGCGTGCGCGGAGCGGCGGCGAAGCGCGCATGACGACCACGCCGCAGTTCTCGTGCACGGTGATGTCCACGACGCCAACGCCCTCGTCGCCGCAGAAGGCAGCTTCAAGCTCATCGACCCGGACGGGCTGCGGGCAGAACCGGCCTGCGATCTCGGCACCATCCTCAGAGCCAATCCAGATGTCGGGGACGACTTGCGAGCCAGAGCCGATCGGCTGGCCCTTCGCACCGGTGTCGACGTGACCGCGATCTGGGAGTGGGGAACCATCTACCGGGTCATCGGCGGCCTCCACAGCCGACGCGTCGGGTTCCAACCCTTCGGCGACCAGCTACTCGCCAACGCTGATCGACTCACCGAAGGATGACCAGCGTCCATCCCACACACGACTCCGCCCGCTGACCCTCCCTGCAACCTGACCCCATCGCTCGGCGGCAAACCCGCCGCAGCCTGACCACGAGAGCTCCGCCGACCAGTCACCAGACATCGGGTTCGCCAGCGACTGTCCTGGGATGCCCGCCAGTGCAGTGGGTGTGGCGGGTGCGATGGATGCGCCCCGCGTGAGCATCGCGGCTGCGGTCGAGGCGGACCCCACCCGATGCATCAGCGCATGGCGCCGCGGCCGCATCGTGACACGAGGCCTCCGCGACGACATCGACGCCGTGGCGGCGGTGGCCCCTCTTGCTGGAAGGCCGCCGCCGAACCCACGAACGGACGTGGTAGGTCTCTCGACCTCGAATCGGCCTGCATGGAGCGTCACGATGGAAGCGATCTACACGGCGGTAGCAACAGCGAGTGGCGACGGCCGCAACGGCCACACGGCGAGCGAGGACGGTTTCCTCGACGTCGACGTTCGCATCCCCAAGGAGATGGGCGGCCCCGGCGGTGCGACAAACCCCGAGCAGCTGTTCGCAGCCGGCTATGCCGCGTGCTTCCACTCCGCGCTCAAGCTCGTGGGAAGTACCGAGAACGCTGACCTCACCGACACCGAGGTGTCCGCCAGCGTCTCCCTCGGCACTCTCGCGAACGGCGCCTTCGGACTAGCCGTCGAGCTCGATGTGTTCGCACCCCACCTCGATCACGATCTCGCCCTCGCTCTCGTCGAGAAGGCCCACGACGTGTGCCCCTACTCGAACGCCACCCGCGGCAACGTCGAGGTTGCCCTCACCGTGGTCCGATGATGAGCCTCGTGACCGTCGGCCATACGTCCACCCGGTACCTGCGCAAGTTCACTTCCTCCCACCCCACCGATCGAGCTGCTCACGACTGCCGGTTGCCTGTCCCCAACCGCCGGCTCCGTGTCGTTCGCGACGGACACCGATCGGCACTTCGATGTCAGCGCCGCACGTCGAGGTAGGTGTGCGTTCTGGGCAGTCGGCCGGACTCGTCGTGCATCCTGATCCGTCGTTCCGTCGGCCAACGTGCCAGGACAAATCACGTCAAGCCGTAACTCGCGTGGGCCGGCATCGCAGGGCGACTGCCCCCGACCGGAACTGTCGGTAGATCGAGAGCGGGAGGTCGTCATGAAGCCGCTCCTTGGTGTCGCCGTCGCCCCTCATGCTGAAGGGAGCCGTCATGCGGCACCCGAGTTCTCCGACCGCTCGAATGAACGGGTCACACCGCAAAGCTCGCCGCGCACAGTTCGTCGAAGCGAGCTTCGGTGTCTTCGATGCTGAGGTGGTGCGATCCGACGCGCTCGATACGCAAGCTCGGGCAGAACACGTCGATTTCTCCGGCGAAGAAGTGTGGAGACCCTTCGACGCCGCGTGCCTTGCCTCGTGCCCAGTCCCGTTCGGCGGCATCGCCGAGCTCCCACCGGGCGGGAAGGCCGATGCCGTGGTCGGCAGCGACGGCAGTGAGCAGTTCTGGCTGTGAGATGTCCTGGCCGCGTTCCCACAGGCGGTCTCGCAACTCGAGAGCGACCAGCTCGCCACACTCCTCGGAGACTTCATATGCCCGATCCGTCAGTAGCAGCGCGGGGATCGTCGTGGCCGGGAACCGTGCCGGGCTGAAGCCGGCGAACAGATCGCCGATGTCAACCTGTTGGCGGAGGTCCTGGATCTCGTCTCGGACGTGGTCCGCGGAGAGCTTCTCGTTGTTGACGCGTTCCAAGGGCCACGCGTAGACCCGTAGCCGCACGTCGTCTCGCCCCGCCTGGTTCCGACGAGCAAGCCAGCGTTGGATGCCGACGTGGGCGAAGGGGCACCACACATCGGCGAAAACCTCAACAGTCGTCATGTTTGTCTCTGCCCAACTCGGAACCGTCGCAGCCATCCGACCTCGGAGTGCGTGGGCTTGGACGGCAACGACCGTCGTAGCGCCACGGGTAAGTGCATCCTTCGTGGAACTTCAGGTGGACCACCAGCGTCGATCTGACCCATGAGACGCACGGCGCCAAATCAGGCTGCGCGTCCCTGATCGCCGGGACAGCGACACTTTCGAGGAACTGCTCGATCTGCCCGCCTCGCCGGAGTGCCGAGGCCGCCTCGGTCATGGTCAAGTAGCGGCGTCCGGACATCGCGCCATGCTGCCGCACCGGTGCCGCGCGGCGTGGACTGCCTCCAAACGCCGGCTCGCTGGCCTGTCACGCCCGCCGGCGTCCGCAGAACTCGAAGGCCACGCCGCTACGTGGTCGTCGCCTTCGCGGCGTGGCGGCTGAGGGCGCGATTTTCGTAGTACAGTATTCAGGTGTGGAGACCACTCCGCGGCCCGCCGCCACGGCATCGCCGACGACGACATGCTCCATGCCGTCGAGCACTCAATCGTCATCGACGACATCGGCGACGACCCGGACCGATGGTTGGCCATCGGTCCTGACCGTTCCGCAAACCTGCTCGAGGTCGTCGTGCTGGTGACGGCCGAAGGCGACGAGATGATCATCCATGCCATGCCCCTCCGGGCCTCTTACCGGAAGCTGCTCGAACCATGACCAAGCGCACCTACGGCCACACCACCTCCGGCAAGCCGATCGACGACGACCTCATCGCCGACCTGGCTGACGAAGCAGAGACCGGTTACGACGTCGACAACGTCATCGCCCGCCGAGGCAAACGCGGCCGGCCACGACTCGGCTCGGACCCGTCGACAGTCGAATCCGTCCGACTCGATCCGGAACTCAAAGAACGACTCGCCCGCCGCGCAGAAAGTGACGGCGTACCGGTTTCTGAGGTGATCCGGGAAGCACTTCGCCATCACCTCGAGGCGAGCTGACTACTGCCACAGAACGCCGGAACTGGGCTCAGGTGGTGGTCCTCAATGCGCCGAGCTGACGGAACATCCCGAGGTCGTCGCGGATGGCCCACCGTTCGGCGATGCGGCCGCCCTCGAGGCGATACATGCACGCGAAGTCGCGGTCGTAATCCCCGGCGGGGGCGTCGACCCCGAGCAGTGACCCGCCGGTCCAGGTGCCGCCGCGTGAGCCGAACTGCGCCACGTAGTCGCCCTCGGCCACGATGGTCAGGCGTGTCCAGCTCTGACCCTGGAACTGCTTCGCTTGGGTGCGCAGGAACTCCCGGGTGCCCTCGAGTCCGGCGGGCCGGTCCGGTGCAAGGGCGTGGTTGACCATGTCAGGTGTGCACAGCTCGTCGAGCTCTGCGAGGTCGTCGCGGCCGAACAGGTCGTCGAAACGCTCCACGACCCGCTTGTTCTCCGTAGTGGTCATCGCTCCGCTCCCACTCAGGCGCTCGATCACGTGCCGCGTGCACCGGAACAGTCGTCGCACGGATCAGACGACCCGTCAAGCGCCGATGCATCCCCTTGAGCGACCCGAGCCCGCGTGGGCTCCGCCTCGATACGATGACGAGCCAATCGCAGCGGCACCCCATGGTCACAGCACGGCGAGCGCGGTCGTGACCCTGTCCCTGAATGCCGGGAGTGCGCGCCGCTTGACCGCGACCTCCAATGTGAACCGCCGGTCGTCGTCGTGCGATGAGATTGGCTGCGCGCAACCGTCCAACTGATCGTGAGTGTCTGCTTCGGATCCCCGGGCTGCGGCAGGAGGAGGGCATCGTGAATTCGATAGCACGTCGGATGTTCGAGCTGGTCGAGCCCATCGGTGCCATCCCCTACTCCGCCGACGAACCCAACGAGGCGATGTTCGCCCTCGGGTTCACCAACTACTGGGACACCTACTTCGCCGGACGGGCGGCGCCGCTGGGCCTCGCCACAGCGGAAGTGGTGGACGCGCTCTTCTACAGCTTCGCTCCCGGTGAGGTGGCCCGACACATTCCGAACGTGTGGCGCATCACCACGCCCGAAGCGGCGATCGCCGCTCGCCAGGCGGGCTGCGTGAACGCGTTGCGGCGGATCCTCGGCGACCACGTCGACTCTCCCGGCTTCGCCCGCGCCGCTGAACTGTTGACCACGGCCGCGACCAGCGCACCAACCGAGGGCCGGCCGATGTACGCCGCCCTGCGCGCGATCCCGATCCCCGATGACGTGGTGGCCCGCCTGTTCCATGCCGCTTCCTTGCTGCGGGAGCACCGTGGCGATGGACACGTCGCAGCCCTCATGATCGAGGGCGTCGGCCGCCTCGAGGCTCACGTCCTGCTTGCCCTCGACATGGGCATGCCCGCGGAGAAGTTCGGACGCATCCACCACCTCCCGGCAGCGCAGCTCGCCGCCGTGATCGACGGAATGCGCGATCGCGGCCTGATCGACGATGACGGTTTGCTCAGCGAACAGGGTCGCGCGGTCAAGCAGCGGGTCGAGGCGCTCACCGACGACCTCGCGGCGAAGCCCTACGAAAGCCTCGAGCCGGGCGAGCTCGACGAGCTCATGGCCACGCTCGAGCCGCTCGCCGCGCTGCTACTCGCCGCCCAGGACTGGTAGACGGGCGAGCTCGTAGGCAGACGTCAGGTCGTGCTCGAAGACGCCATCGGGGCGACAACTGAGGAGTTGCTCGCGCAGATCGTCCTCGAAGGCTTCGACACGCCGAGGTGTCGCGCCTTTCGCTCTCCGAACTCGACCGATCCTGCTTCCTGGTCGACCGGGTCTGCCCCGTCGGGCTACGACGAGCGACGCGGCGACACTGGCGGGAGTTGCTCGCGGTTCCCGGCGACGGCGCGCATCGTCGCGGTCGCACAGAGTCGGTCACCCGAGAACAGTCGCGCCTCGGAGCGGATGCGCGACCCATCGGTGTGGCGCTCGATGTCGAAGTGCAGGTCTGTGGCGAGCGGCGTCGGCGCGAGGTAGCGCACGTCGAGGTCGGTCGTCTTGCCCGCGACGCCGACGTCGCAGTTGTGGTGCTGGATGGCGCAGTCGAAGAACAGCGCGACGAACCCGCCGTGCACCAGTCCGGGCGGGCCCTCGTAGAGCACCGGGAAGTTCACCGAGCCCGAGGCCCGATCGCCGTCGACGTCGAGCGTGTAGCTGGGGAACGCCGGATTGAAGTCGCCGATGTCGCGGGAGTGGTCGAGGTAGACGCGCCCGTCACCGTCCGCGGCGGCACCGACGCGGGGGCGGGCGTCGGCCGGCACCTCGGAGGCGAGCTCGGTCGCAGCCTGCTCGAGGGCCTCGATGACGCGGGCCGAGGGCGCGGAGGTCGACTCCATCGCCAGCATCAGCGAGGTGACGCGCCGCACCACCTCCGCGTAGCGCTGCGTCTCGTCGAGCGACGGCTCGCCGAAGGTCCACGGCTCGCTCATGCGGCGGGCTTCGGCCCGCGGGGAAGGCCGAGGATGCGCTCCGCGATGACGTTGCGCTGGATCTGCGAGGTGCCCGCCGCGATCGTGTACTGGAGCGACCAGAGGTACTCCCGCACGATCTCTTCACCGTCGATCCCCGGTCCACCGGCGCGGCCGATCGCCGGCTCGCCGAGCAGGCGCATCCCGAGGGTGGCGATCTCCTGGCTCACCTCGCTGTAGCGGAGCTTGACCGCCGAGCCGATGGGGGCCGGGGCACCGGTGCGCTCGGCCTCGGCGATGCCCATCTGGGTCATCCGCCACAGCGCCTCCACGTTGGCCGCGAGCCGGCCGATGGTGAGGCGCACCGAGTCGGAGTCCCAACCGGGCCCGCTCGACGACCGGCGAGCGAGGGCGAGCTGGACGAGACGCCGTATCTGGGCCCGCATGGTGATGATGTGCTGCGCGAACGCCGTGCCTCGCTCGAAGCGCAGCGTCACGTTCGTGACGCGCCACCCGTCGTTCTCGTCGCCGACCCGGTTCGCGACGGGCACCCGAGCTTCGTCGAGGAAGACCTCGCAGAAATGGGCCTCGCCGTCGATCGTGCGCAACGGGCGCACCTCGACACCGGGCTGGTGCATGTCGAGGATCAACCAGGTGATCCCCTCGTGCTTGGGCGCGTCGGGGTCGGTGCGCACCAGCAGCTCGCAGAAGTCGGCGACATGGGCGCGGGTGCTCCAGATCTTCTGCCCGGACACCACGTAGTCGTCGCCGTCGCGGACGGCCTTCGTGCTGAGCGAGGCCAGGTCGCTGCCCGCGCCGGGCTCGGAGAATCCCTGGCACCAGACGTCGTCGCCGCGCAGGATGCGGGGCAGGTAGGTCCGACGCTGCTCGTCGGTGCCCTCGGCGATCAGGGTCGGGCCGGCATGCATCATGCCCACGAAGTTCACGCTGATGTACGGGGCGTTCGCCCGCGCGTACTCCTCGAGGTACACGAGCTGCTGGGTGATCGGCAGCCCTCGGCCGCCCGCGTCGACGGGCCAGGCGAGACCGGCGTAGCCGGCGTCGAAGAGCCGTCGTTGCCAGGCAGTGTCGTAGGCCCGGCGCGCCGGCCAGTCGCCGGGCGGAGGCGGAGGTCCGTGGTCCGCAACGTTGGTCTCGAGCCAGTCGCGGACCTCGAAGCGGAACGCCTCGTCCTCGGGTGAGTACCTGAGGTCCATCAGTTCGTCCTGACCTGATCACCGGCGAGCTGCTCGGTCACCGCGACGAGGTCGACCTTGCCGCTGTCGGTACGGGGAAGCTCCGTCACGACGACGATCTCGACCGGCACCTCGTACGGCGCGAGCAACTGCTGCGCGTGCTCGATGAGTGCGGCCTGGTCCGCGGTCGTGCCCGGCCGCAGCTCGACCGCGGCGACGGGGACCGTTCCCAGGCGGTCGTCGGGTCGGCCGACGACGGCCGCGCCCCGGACGTCGGGATGTCGCTCGAGGGCGCTCCGCACGTCATCGGGAAGGACCTTGAACCCGCCCCGGATGATCGCCTGGTCGGCCCGACCGTGGATCCAGAGGAACCCGTCGTCGTCGATGCTCGCCAGGTCGGTGGTGCGGATCCACTCGTCGGAGCCGAGCTGGCCGGCCATGACCTCGAGCAGGCCTCGCTCGCCGGGGCCGAGCACCGCCCCGTCGGCCTCGGCGACGACGCGCAGCTGGGAACCGGCATGAGCGCGGCCGACGCTGCCGCGCTTGGTCGCCCAGTACTTCTCGTGATCGGCGAGGTTCCATCCCGCGACGCCTCCCCCGAACTCGGTCGCTGCGTACGAGGTGAGCACGGGGATGCCGTAGCGCTGGTAGAAGGCTTCCGCGTCGTCGGGGGAAAGCGGTGCCGTGCCGGAGATCACCGATCGGATGCTCGAGAGCTCGTCGCGGTCGAGGTCGGCGTCGAGCACCATGCGCAACGCGGCCGGGACCAGGCTGACGGTCAAGGGGCGGTGCCGGCGCACGGCGTCGTACCACCCGTCCACCGTGAATTTCTCCAGCAGGCAGAACGCTCGACCGTCGTTGATGCACTGCAGGATCCGGAACAGACCGCCGAGGTGGACCAAAGGCGAGTTCACGATCACCACCCCGCTGCGCAGACGGGCCGACGACTCCTTGTTGCGCTCGTAGTGCTTGGCGTCGAGCAGCACCCGTTCGAGGGTGTCGTAGGCGAGTTCGACGCGCTTGGGCGGCCCGGTCGTCCCGCTGGTCAGCATGCGCACCGCGACGCCCGGCAGCGGCGACGCCGTCGCGGCGGGCGCGTCGTGCGTCGCCACCGTCGGTGTCGTGGCCAGGTCGCCGATCATCACCGTCGTTCGCACGCCCGGCGCGCTCACCAGCTCCGCGAGGTCGGCGGCGGTGCCGAGGATCGTGTCGAGACCGAGCGCGGCGATGTCGTCGCGGGTCCTGGCCACGCCGCGGTGAGGGTTGATCGCCACGACGCAGCCGCCGGCGCGCAGCACGCCGAGCAGTGCCGCGACGTGGGCGGGGCGGTTGCGGAGGATGATCCCGACCTGACTGCCGGGGCGGTTCACGACGTCGCCGACCGCGACGATCGTGCGGTCGAGGTCACCCCACGAGTGCCAGGTCCCCTCGAAGTCGACCGCGGGCGCGGCCGGATCGATCGCAGGGATCTGCGCGATCCGGTCTGACAACGGGCTGTCGCTCGTCCTCATCGTCGCGCTCTCATCGAACGCTCTTCATCGGAGCTCTCATCGGATTCGGGGCTCACGGGGCTCGGGCGGGTGGTCCCGCACCTCGGCCATCCCGATCGGGTTGCCGAGGCGGGTGTAGATCAGGCCCTGCTCCATCGCCGCCCGGTAGGGACGGTCCAGCGAGTCCCAGATCGCCCGCACGGTGCCCTCGGTCGCGCCCACCGGCTTCGCGGCGATGCCGGCTGCGATCTCGTGCGCCCGGTCGTGCAACGCCGCGGGCTCGGTCACCTCGCTGACGATGCCGATGCGCAGCGCGGACTCTGCGCTGACCCGCTCGTCGTTGCCGGTCAGCGCCATGCGCAGCGTCTCACCGAGACCGATGCGGCGCATCAGGCCGACAGGCTCGAGCGCGGAGACCATGCCGTAGGTCACGTGGGAGTCGAAGAACGTAGCGTCGGTCGAGCAGATGACGATGTCGGCCTCGTTCAGGAAGTAGAAGGCACCGGCGGTGCACATTCCCTGCACGGCGCAGACCACCGGCTTCCACACCTTCTGCCACTTGGGGCTCAACAGCTCGCCCGGATCCTCGTGGTTCCACACGTCGTCGGGCTGGCCGTAGCTCGAGCTGGTGTCGAGGCCCGCGCAGAACGCCCGGTCGCCCGCGGCGCGCAGCACCACGGCGTGAACTGCCGGGTCGGCCTTGACCATCGCCCACACCGCTCGCATCTCCTCACACATCTGCCGGTTGAAGGCGTTGAGCACCTCGGGCCGGTTCAGCGTGATCGTCGCGACGTGGTCGTCGCCGACCGCGTACTCGATCGTCTCGAAGTCGTTGCTCGTTTCGGAGGACGCGCTCACTGCGCCCGCCATTCGGGCTCGCGCTTGGCCATGAAGGCCGCGGGGCCCTCCTTCGCGTCGTCGGTGCGCACGACGCGCTCGCGGAAGGCCTCGGCGAGGATCTCCGCCTCATTGAGCGGGAGGTCGAGCCCCTTGCGCACCGCGAGCCGGGTCCCCCTCACTGCCAGCGGGGCGTTCTTGTTCAGGAGGCCGGCGATCTCTCGGGCCCGCTCGGCGAGGCGGTCGTGCTCGACGATCTCCGAGATCAGGCCGAGCTCGTAGGCGCGCTGCGCGCTCAGCCGTTCCTGGCGGCCCATCAGCGCCATGCGCATCGCGACCCCGACCGGCAGCACCCGAGCGAGCCGGACCGACTCACGGCCCGACACCAGGCCGATGCTGACGTGGGGGTCGAAGAACTCGGCGCGTTCCGACGCGATCGAGATGTCGCCGGTCGTGAGCAGGTCGAGCCCGGCACCGCAGCAGATCCCGTTGACGGCGGTCACGATCGGCTTGGTCATCTGCCGGAACGGAGGCGTGGCCTCCTGGGGCGCCTCCCACTGCGCGTAGGTCGACAGGTACGGCTCGGGGTAGATGACCCGGCCGTCGTCGGGGATCTCGCCCACGTCCGCGCCGGCACAGAACGCCCGGCCGTTCCCGGTGATCAGGATCGTCCAGACCTCGGGGTCGGCCTCGGCGGCGGCGTACGCGGTGCGCAGCTCGGCCGCCATCTGGGGATTGATGGCGTTGAGCTGATCGGGTCGGTTGAACGTGATGGTGGCGATCCGGTCGCTGACCTCATAGAGGATGGTGTCGTAGGCATTCAAGAGGCGGCCTCCGGTTCGAGCTCGCGTTCGAGGTGCGCGGCGATCGACAGTGCGTGGCGGGACGTGGTGCCGAAGGCATGCTCGAGCACCCACGCCCGCTTCAACAGGAAGTTCGGCGCCATCTCCCAGGTGAAGCCCATGCCGCCGAGCACCTGCACCGACGCCTTCGCGTTGTCGAGTGCGGCCTCGCCAGCCAGCAGCTTCGCGGCGGAGATGTCGGTGTCGATGCTGTCCGGTCCGGGCCAGGCGTCCACTGCGTCGGGCACGGGATCATCGAGTGCCGCGGCCGCCGCGTAGGTGGCGCTGCGGGCGAGCCCGACCCGGACGTACATGTCGGCCATCATGTGCTTCAGGGCCTGGAACGAGCCGATCGGCACGCCGAACTGCTCGCGCTCGGTCGAATAGGCGACGGCCACGTCGAGCGCGGCCTGCGCGACCCCGACCTGCATGGCGGCGCACAGCACGGTCGCGACCTGTCCGAGGCGGAACGCCTCCTCGGCGGACCCGATCCGGGCGCCGGTCGGCAGGGTCGCGAACGAGCTCACCGCGTTCAACGGATCGAGCGCATCGAGCTCGGTCGCCGGCGGGAGGTCGTCGCGATCGATCCGGAACATCCCGTCGGGACGCAGCGCCACGATCAGGTCGACATCGCTCCCGTGCTCGACGAAGTACGGCCCCTCGGCCGCGGCGGCACCGCCCGCGATGGCACCGCCCGCGATGGTCCCACCCGCGATGGTCCCACCCGCGATGAGAGTGCCGCTCGCGACGTCGTCGATCGACAACGCGGCGAGCGACGACCACAACAGTGGCCCGGGCACGAGGTGCTCACCGATCTGCTCGAAGGCGATCGTGGCACCGACCACTCCCATGCCGAGCCCGCCGCGTTCCTCGTCGGGCATCAGCGAGAGCACCCCGAGCTCGATCAGCGCATCCCACGCGCCACGATCCAGACCCCCATCGCGCTGGGAGAGGTCGTCGAGCGGGTAGCGAGCGGCGCAGAACTGACGGAGGTTGTCCTGGATCGCGACCTGATCGTCGTCGAGGCGGAAATCCATCTGCTCGTGCTGTCCCTTTGGCGCGGTCCACCCGGCGCCGTCGCCGGGAAATGTCTAGAGGTTATCCGGTGCGGTCTTCGCTGTTCGAAAGGGTGTCGGTGCAGGCGACGCCGGAGTCGTGGAGGCCAGCGATGACCTCGTCGTCGCGGCCCAGCTCCCGAAGCACCTCGTCGGTGTGCTCACCGTGTCGGGGCGCACGCCACCGGGGCTGCGCGGGGCGGCCGTCGAAGTCGACCGGCGTGGCCAGCATCGGGATCGTGCCGCGCTCGTCGGGGACGCGCACCACCCCGCCCGAGGCGTGGAACTGCTCGTCCACGATCAGGTCCTCGATCGAGTTGATCGGTGCCCAGAACAGCTCGGACTCGGCATCGAACGCCTCGGCCCACTCGTCCAGCGTGCGCGTGGCGAAGATCTCGTCGAGGCGCGCGATCAGCTCCGAGGCGTTGCGGGCCCGGGCTCTCGGTGTGGCGAAGTGTTCGTCGTGGAGCCACTCCGGTCGGCCGACGGCGCGAGCGAGCGACGGCCAGTGACGCTCGCCCTCGAGGCCCACGATCCAGAAGCGGCGGCCATCGCCGGCGGCGTAGTGGTTCACGCTCGGGTTGGGCATCGTCTCGCGCACCGCGGGGGCGAGGGTCCGGCCCCACATGAGTGCGACGTTGACGTCGAAGCCAAGGGTGTAGGCGCCTTGTCGCAGCAGCGAGGTGGTGACCATCTGGCCCCGACCGGTCCGCTCCCGGGCGAGCAGCGCGGCGCAGATCATGGCGGCGCCGGTCATCGCGGTCGTGTGGTCGCCCATCCCGCCGCGCTGGAACGGCAGCGGGCCCTGCGGGCCCTGGAGCGAGGCGGCCATGCCCGAACGCGCCCAGTACGCGGCGATGTCGTAGGCGGCGCGATCGGCGTCGGGCCCGTCGAGGCCGTAGCCAGTGATCAACGCGTAGACGAGGCGGGGATGGGTGTCGAGCAGGGTGTCGAAGTCGAGGCCCAGCCGGCCCAGCGCCGCGGCACGCAGGTTCGTGACGAACACGTCGGCCCCGCCCACCAGCTCGAGTGCAATCGCCACGCCCTCGTCGGTCGACAGGTCGAGTGCGACGCTGCGCTTGCCGCGGTTGTCGAGCTCGAAGACGGGGTTGTCGTCGAGGTCGCCACCGAGCATCCTCCCGAAGTTCCGCGCCGGGTCACCCGCGGGCGGTTCGACCTTGACGACGTCCGCGCCCCAGTCGGCGAGCAGGCCTGCCGTCGCGGGGCCGGCAACCCACACCCCGAGCTCGACGACGCGCACGCCCTCCAGCGGGCCGCTCCCGACGGGGCTGCTCATGACGGGTCCCGGCGAGGGGTCGGGGTGAACGTCACCGGCATGCCCTCCGGGCCCGTGATGAAGTTCGACACCCGGTACTCGAGGGGGTCGGTGGTCGCGAGACGCAGGTCGGGGAGCCGGGCGAGCACCTCCCGGAACATGAGCCGGAGCTCGAGCCGCGCGAGCGAGGCACCGAGGCAGTAGTGCGGACCGAACCCGAATGCGATGTGAGGGTTCGGCTCGCGGGACACATCGAGGCGGTCGGCATCGGCGAACACCTCCTCGTCGCGGTTCGCTGACGGATAGAAGAGCACCAACTGGTCACCGGTGTGCAACTGCTGGCCACCGACCTCGACGTCGGTGGTGACCGTCCTCGCCATGTTCTTCACCGGTGAGACCCAGCGCAACAGCTCCTCCACGCCGACCTGCAGCGCCGCGTCGTCGGTGCCGATCGCCTGCATCTGGTCAGGGCGTTCGAGCAGGGCCAGCATGCCGCCGCTGATCACATGGCGACTGGTCTCGTCGCCGCCGATGAGGATGAGCAGCGTCTCGTTCACGATCGAGTCGTCGTCGAGCGTCTCGCCGTCGATGGTGGCGTGGCACAAGGTCGAGATGAGGTCGTCGCGGGGCTCGGCCCGCCGGGCGGCGATCACCTCGAGCTGGCACTGGCGGAACTCGAGCATCGCCCGCATGCCGGCCTCGGCGACCTCCGGGGTCATCCGCACCGTCGTCGCCCGGACCAGGTCGTCGGACCAGCGCAGCAGGTCGTCGTGGAGCGCCTCGTCGAAGCCGAGCAGGTCGGCGATCAGCATCAGCGGGAGGGGAGCGGCGACGTCCCACACGAAGTCGCACTCGCCGCGCTCGCTGACCTTGTCGACGATGGTCCCGCAGAGCTGCTCGATCGTCGCCTCCAGGCCCGCGACCCGGCGAGGGGTGAACCCCCGGTTCACCAGCGACCGGCGCCGGTGGTGCTCCGGGTCGTCCATCGCGATCATCATCGGCAACGGATCGCCGTGCGGGCGCGGCGCCCGCCGGCTGGAGAACGTCCGCGGGTCCTTCTCGATCGCCAGCACGTCCTGATAGCGCGAGATGCCCCACACCCGCGACGACTCGTCGTAGTAGACGGGGGCTTCGCGGCGCATCCACGACCAGATCTCGTGGGGGTCCTCCGCGTACCAGGTGCCGTCGAGGAGGTTCAGCCCCGGCAGCGTCGGATGGCTGGGCGCATTCATGTCGCTCCGAGTCTGGCCGAGAGGTGGTCGATGTCGCAGAGGCTTCGCAGCGTGCTGGTGAGGTGGGTGCAGGTGGTCGGCCCGCGCAGCTCGCGACGGGCGACGTCCGGGAGCTCCCGGATCGCGGCCCCGACGATCCGTTGGGCACTGCCGACCGCCCCCGGGCAGGAGTTCCACGGCAGCACGCGGGGCTGGACCGCGATCTCGCTGATGTGGCCCTCGGCGTCGACGGTCGCGTCGACGAGGTACTCGTGCATGCCCCGTTCGGGGTCGCTCGTCTCCGACGGGTCGGGCCGGAAGGTGTCGCGGAAGTGCGCTTCGACGGCGAACCCGCCGTCGGAGGTGGTGGTCACGTCGAGTCGGCGCACCCGGCGGATCGCGTTCGGGGCGAGGTCGTCCATCGGGTGCCACTCCGACTCCGCGAGGAGCTCGGGCTCCACCGGCGGGCCGTACGGCACCGGGTTGATCCCCGTCGTTCGCAACAGCTGGACCACCGCGCCGTCCCCGGCCCAACCGATGCAGACGTCTCGTTGGTGGTCAGCGCTCTGCGCACCTTCCTCGAGCGTCATGTTGAGCAGCCCCGCCTGCAACGGCGCATAGCCCGACACGAGGAACGCCCCGCTGACGTCGTCGAGCACGGCACGCAGCAGCGATCGGTCGTCGGACGCGAACGCCGCGGCGATCGCCGCGCTCCAGCCGCGTCGCGCCGGGAGGTCCAACAGCTCGGGCGACGGTGACGAGCCCGGATCGAGGTCACACCTGCGCACGGTGCCCGTCGAGGGGTCGATCCCGAGCTCGCCCCGGACCGCGTCGAGCACCTCGACGGTGCCGTCGTCGAGTCGGGCCACGTCACGCCCCGCGAGCAGGATCACCGC
Organism: Microthrixaceae bacterium; assembly: GCA_035281005.1. Taxonomy (GTDB): domain Bacteria; phylum Actinomycetota; class Acidimicrobiia; order Acidimicrobiales; family Microtrichaceae; genus DATEEV01. The sequence goes on from DATEEV010000486.1 coordinate 14,724, forward strand.
GTGCCCGGCGATCCCTTCGGGCCAGGTGACGTCGATCGAGATCGTCCGTCGGGCCGAGCCCGTGGCGAGCGGTGGCGTCCGCTCGATCGTGTCTCGGGGCCCGGGAGCCGGGTGGTCACTGGGCAGCGTGCTCAGGGCGGAGAGTATGACATCCGAATCTCGGCCAGTACCACTTCCGCATCATGAGATCGCCAATGTCCATCTCTGGTAGAACGGCGCGGTGACGCCGCTCGACTTCGCCGTCTTCGACGCCGACAACCACCTGTACGAGACGCAGGACGCATTCACCCGGCACCTCCCGAGCCGGCACCAGAACCTGTTCCGGTTTGTGGACCTGAAGGGCCGCAGGAAGCTCGTCGTCCGGAACCAGCTCACCGAGTTCATCCCCAACCCCACCTTCGAGGTGGTCGCGCGCCCCGGCGCCCACATGGCCTTCTTCGCGGCGGACAATCCCGAGGGCAAGAGCCTGCGCGACCTGACCGGTGAGCCGATGAAGTCGATCCCGGCGTTCCGCGAGCCCGGCCCGCGCCTCGAGCTGCTCGACGAGCAGGGCGTGTACGCGTCGTTGGTGTTCCCCACGCTCGCCAGCCTCGTCGAGGAGCGGTTGCTCGACGACCCCACGCTGACCCAGGTCGCCATCCGGGCGTTCAACGAGTGGCTGTACGACGAGTGGACCTACGACTACCACGGCCGCCTCTTCGCCACCCCGGTCGTCAACCCCTGCATCCTCGACGAAGGCATCGCCGAGCTCGAGCGTCTGATCGACCGCGGCGCGAAGGCGGTGCTGTTGCGCCCCGCTCCGGTGAGCGGCCTGCGCGGGACCCGATCGCCGTTCCTCGACGAGTTCGACCCGTTCTGGGCCCGCATCGAGGAAGCGGGGATCGTCGTCGCCCTGCACGCGTCCGACAGCGGCTACCAGCAGTACCTCAACACGTGGGAGGGCCTCGGCACCGGCGAGTACGTCGCGTTCAAGCCGCAGACCTTCGCCTCGGTCGCCGACGGTGGCCGGTCGATCCAGGACGCGCTGGCCTCCGCGATCTGCCACGGGATGCTGACCCGGTTCCCGAGGGTCAAGCTCCTCAGCGTGGAGAACGGGGGCAGTTGGGCGGGCGTGCTGATCAAGAACCTCGAGACCGCCTACAAGAAGATGCCCCAGGAGTTCGCCGAGCACCCGCGCGACGTGCTCGCCCGCAACGTGTGGATCAACCCCTTCTGGGAGGACTCGGTGACGGGCCTGGTCGACCTCATCGGCGCGGAGCGGGTGTGCTTCGGCTCCGACTTCCCCCACCCTGAGGGGTTGGACGAGCCGGTCTCGTGGGCCGCGAACCTCGGCGACCTGCCCGCAGCACAGGTCGAGCAGATCATGTCGTCGAACCTGTTCGACCTGATGGACATGTCCCGTCCGGGGAGGTCCGATGTCGGAGGTACGTGACGACGACGCCGGCGACGCGTCGGCCGACGAGCCCGAGGAAGCCGCGGACTGGCATCGCCGGGTGGTCGGGCGCTCGTTGCGCAGGGCCAAGCAGCGATCGATCGATCGAGGCGCGAGCCTCATCAACGCCGCCGCGGCGCTCCTCGAACGTTCCAACGGCGACGCCTTCACGGTGCAGGACGTCGCCGACGAGGCGGGCCAGTCACTGCGGACCCTCTACCAGTACTTCGAGAGCAAGGACGACCTCCTCCTGGCGGTGTTCGAGGAGGCGATGCGGACCTACTCGGGGCTGATCACCGACGCCATCGCCGAGCTCGACGACCCCCTCGACCGCCTCGGCGGGGCCATCCTCGCGGCGGCCGCGATGCCGGATCGGACACGATCAGGCGTCGACACCGGGCTGGCGCGACTGCGACTCAAGCTGGGGGATGTCGACCCTGACCTGCTCGCCCGATCGCAGGAGCCGGTCACGTCGCTGTTCGTCTCACTGATCGCGGATGCGATCGCTGTCGAGGCGCTTCCGGCGACCGATCCGGAGGAGATGGCCTACCTGCTGGTCGCGCTGAACACCGCGTTCGTCATCAGCCGGACCCTCGGCAATGACTACGGCCTGTCCATCCCCGACGCCGACGACCTCACCAACTTCTGTCTCCGTGGCCTCGGCGCGTCGCGAGCACCCGCCGCGGATCTCGCCGACCGACTGGTCTTCCCCGACGGCTCGGGGGGCTGGACGCCGCGGGCGGCGGAGCCGCAAATCAGCTGACAGGGCTCGGCGCACGCACGTCCCATCCCCCGAGCGGCCCCGGTCACGATGTCGACGGGCTCGACGTTCAACTGCATGGCGGCCGGGTCGTGCTGATCGTGTGGGCCGTCCGGCCCCGCTCAGGCCTCATTCGTAGATGACGTGAACGGTGGGGGAGGTCGGCACCGCCTGGCAGGTCAGCACCCACCCCTCCTCGAGCTCCTCGGGCAGCAGGGCGTTGTTGGTGCGCATCGTCGCCTCGCCCTCGACCAGCCTGGCCATGCACGTCGCGCAGTTCCCCGACTCGCACGAGAACGGCGGCGACAGCCCGAGCTCGCGGGCGACCTGCAACAACGTCGTTCCCGGTCGGTGGGCTACGGAGCCCTTCCGGCCACCGAGCTCGACGGTCACCTCGATCCCGTCGGGCTCGTCGGACGCGTCCGGCGGGGGAGTGAGGTCGGCGGCGGTGAACCGCTCGATGCGGATCGTCGCGGCGTCGACGCCGCGTTCGAGCAGCGTCGTCTCGACGACGTCCATGAACGGGGTCGGACCGCAGATGAAGTGCTCGGCGGGGGTCGACTCCCGGTCCGCGAACGCGCCGACCTCGCCGGCATCGACGAAGCCGCGCTCGACGTCGAGGTGGTGCTCGACGACGAGGCGTCCGGGGTGTTCGGCGAGGAGGGTCTCGAGGTCGGCCGCGAAGATGATCGCGTCGCGATCACGGTTGGCGTAGAGCAGCCGCACCCGGCGAGTCGTCGTGGCGAGCGCCGACTTGATGATGGAGAGGATCGGGGTGATGCCGCTGCCGGCGCCGAAGGCGACCACATCGCCGTCGCCGTCGCCGAGCCGGAACAGACCCGACGGAACGTTCGCGTCGATCAGGTCACCGGGCGACAACTCGTCGTTCATCCAATTCGACACCACGCCGTCCGGCACCCGCTTCACCGTGACGCACAGCTCGTCGTCGACCGCGGGTGACGACGACATCGAGTAGCACCGCTCGTGCGGGGTGCCGTCGATCACGACGCGGAAGTTGCAGAACTGACCGGCGTCGTAGGCGAACGCAGCACGCAGCTCGTCGGGCACCTCGAGCGCGAACGAGCGGGTGTCGCTCGTCTCGTCGACCACGCGGGCGACGCGCAGGGGGTGGAACCCGTGGTCGCGCTCGGCGCCATGCGGCCGTGCCGTCGGTGCCGGTGTCGCCATGATCTCGGACGATAATGGGGTTCTCCTCTGGTGGCAACGGAACTAGCAGCGGTCCCTGGGCCGTGCAACACTCGCCGCGTGACGAATCCAGCGACGAACCCTGCCGTGCCTCGCATCCCGCCCCTGGCACCGTCGGACTGGCCGCCGACGATGCGGGACGCGCTCGCCGCGCTGCGCGTCGAGAACCCCCGCCACCCGTTCCCACCGCGTGACGAGTCGCGGCCGAAGGGTCTGAACGTCCTCGGCACGTTCGCGAACCATCCCGAACTGGCCCGCGCCTACCACTCCTTCAACGGCCACGTGCTGTTCGGGACCACGCTGACCGTCCGGGATCGGGAGATCCTGGTGCTGCGGGTCGCTGCGGTCCGCCAGGCCGAGTACGAGTGGGCCCAGCACGTGGTGCTGGCCGACGACGCCGGGATCACCGCAGACGAGATCGAGCGGATCGCCGAGGGCCCGGGTGCCGACGATTGGTCGCCGTTCGACGCCGCGCTGCTCGCCGCGGTCGACGAGCTCGTGGCCGACGCTCGCATCACCGACGCCACCTGGGCGACGCTCGCCGCCGAGCTCGACGTGCAGCAGCTGATGGACGTCGTGTTCACCGTCGGCGCCTACGACCTGCTGGCCATGGCGTTCCGCAGCTTCGGCGTGGAATTGGACGACGATCTTCGAGGATGGAAACGGCCTTCTCCCTGAGCGAGATTCGTGCTATCGTCGTGGCGTTCTCGAGCGCCCGATCCCGAGTGCCCAATGCCGAGCAGAGGACCACCCACATGCCGCACTTCACCAAGCCCGAAGAGGGCAGCTGGACCCAGCACTTCGGGCTCCCCACCCAGCCCACGTCGTACGACGACTCGACCTCGCCCGAGCACTACCGGCTCGAGCAGGACGCGATCTTCCGTCGTACCTGGTTGAACGTCGGTCGGGTCGAGCAGCTGCCCCGGAAGGGCAGCTACTTCACCAAGGAGCTCGACG
>DATEEV010000487.1:0-4187 GCA_035281005.1 Microthrixaceae bacterium
CCAGGTAAGGTTCTTCGCGTTGCCTCGAATTAAGCAACATGCTCCGCCGCTTGTGCGGGCCCCCGTCAATTCCTTTGAGTTTTAGCCTTGCGGCCGTACTCCCCAGGCGGGGCACTTAATGCGTTAGCTACGGCACGGAACGGGTTGACTCCGTCCCACACCTAGTGCCCAACGTTTACGGCATGGACTACCAGGGTATCTAATCCTGTTCGCTCCCCATGCTTTCGCTCCTCAGCGTCAGTACCGGCCCAGAGTGCTGCCTTCGCCGTCGGTGTTCCTCCTGATATCTGCGCATTTCACCGCTACACCAGGAATTCCACACTCCCCTACCGGACTCGAGTCACCGCAGTATCAGGTGCTCCACTGGGTTGAGCCCAGATTTTTCACACCTGACTTACGGAACCGCCTACGAGCTCTTTACGCCCAATAAATCCGGACAACGCTTGCCCCCTACGTATTACCGCGGCTGCTGGCACGTAGTTAGCCGGAGCTTCTTCTGCAGGTACCGTCATTTTCGTCCCTGCTGAAAGCGGTTTACAACCCGAAGGCCGTCATCCCGCACGCGGCGTTGCTGCGTCAGGCTTTCGCCCATTGCGCAAGATTCCCCACTGCTGCCTCCCGTAGGAGTCTGGGCCGTGTCTCAGTCCCAGTGTGGCTGATCATTCTCTCAAACCAGCTACCCGTCGTAGCCTTGGTGGGCCGTTACCTCACCAACTAGCTGATAGGCCGCGAGGTCCTCCCAGACCGAAAAACTTTCCTCATCAGGCCATGCGACCCGAGGAGGACATCCGGTATTAGCTCGAGTTTCCTCGAGTTATCCCAGAGTCCGGGGCAGATTCCTCACGTGTTACTCACCCGTTCGCCACTAGGTCGTCCGAGAGCAAGCTCTCATGGACCTCGTTCGACTTGCATGTGTTAGGCACGCCGCCAGCGTTCGTCCTGAGCCAGGATCAAACTCTCCATCGAGATCGTGTCCGTTCCGCCGTGCCCTTGCGGGTTCGGTGGTCCGGAGTAGATCGGAGAGCCGGCTGGGTCTGGCTTGACCCAACCAGCTGGCGCATTTCCGACCATCGCCGAAGCGATGGTTGACCGGATTTGCATAAATTTTGAATTGAGGGTCGACCGAGGTGGAAAATTTGCCACCACGTCGGTCGCCCGCACTCGCAATTGTGCGTCCTCTCTTCCGTTGTCAAGGAGCGCTCGGGCACCACGAAGGGTGACCTCACTCCGTCGGGACGCGCCGCTCGCGCGGTGGTGGTTCCGACTTCTGCCGTCCTGGTGGCGGGGCGAACCCTGCCTCAGGGGCGAAGGGACACAATAGTGACGGCCTTCGAGGGTGTCAACCCGGGTCCGCAACCAGCAGATGATGAGTCGCCCGGCCCCGTCGGAGCAGCACATACCGGCCGTGCAGCCAGTCGCTCGGTTCGATCGTGGGGTGCTCGTCGAGGCGTTGTCCGTTGACCGAGTACCCCTTGAGGTCGCGCCGCACCACCCCTTTCGAGTCCGCCAGCGGGGTCGCCGCGACCCACTCGACCGCCCCCGCGCCGGTGACCTCCTCCCGGGACACCCTCGTCGAGGGCACCTCGGCGGCCAGGAGCTCGAACGCCGCCTGGGAGGCTGCGGTCACGTCGCCGCCTCCGAAGAGGACGTCGGTCGCGGCCTCGATCGGGGGGAGGACGTCCGGGCCGTGCACGAGCGCCGTGACCTCCGCCGCCAGCCGGCGGTGGCCCCGACGGAGGTGCGGCGCCGCCGCGTGGTCGGCTAGCACCTCGCGGGTCTCGTCGATCGGCAGCAACGTGAAGCGGAGGAAGAGCCGCTCGAGCTCCTCGTCCGACACCTGCATGAAGAACTGGAAGAACTGGAACGGCGACGTCAGCTCCGGATCGAGCCAGATCGAGCCGTCCACCGACTTGCCGAACTTCGACCCGTCGGAGCGCAACAACAACGGCGAAGTGAGGCCGTGGACCGAGGCGCCCACACTGCGACGGATCAGCTCGATGCCGGCGGTGATGTTGCCCCATTGGTCCGAACCCGCGACCTGCAGCTCGCACCCCTCGCGCTCGTAGAGGACCCGAAAATCGTTGGCCTGGAGGAGCATGTAGGAGAACTCGGTGAACGAGATTCCGGCCTCCCGCTCGATGCGGCCGCGGACCGAGTCCTTCGCCAGCATGACGTTGACGGTCATGTGCTTGCCGACGTCACGAAGGAACTCGATCGTGGTCATCGACGCGGTCCAGTCGAGGTTGTTGACCAGGCGCGCCTGAGTCGGACCGGGCTCGAAGTCGAGCATCTTCGCCATCTGCACCGAGATCGATTCGACGTTGGCAGCGACCCGTTCGACCGCGAGCAGCTGACGCTCGTCGCTCCGTCCGCCGGGATCGCCGATGAGCCCGGTCGCACCGCCGGCCAGGGCGATGGGTCGGTGGCCGGCCAACTGGAACCGACGGAGCAACAGGAGTTGCTGCAGGTTGCCCAGATGAAGCGACGGTGCCGTGGGATCGAGGCCGCAGTAGAGGGTGATCGGGCCGGCGGCGAGGCGCTCAGCGAGACCGGAGCGGTCGGTGGAGTCGTGGACGAGCCCTCGGGCGTCGAGATCGTCGAGGAGGGCGGCCGACGGCATGAGGCCAGAGGGTAGCGGCCGGTCCTACGCCTCCCGTGCTGGGCCCGGTGCCCTACCAGGCGCCGCTCGATCGCAGGCCCATGACACCCGAATCACGTCGGGCTGCATCAGAATGGGCGCCGTGTGTCGCCGATTCGCGCCCGTGATCCTGGCCGTCGCCCTGCTGGCGACGGCCTGCGGCGTCGGTGACCGCGAGATCCCGGCCGTGGTGCCCCTCACGTCCCAACAGACTGCGATCTACGCCGCCGACGGCACCGAGATCACCCGCCTCGAAGCCGACGAGAACCGGGAGGTGGTACCCCTCAACCGGATCCCGACCCTGCTCCAGAACGCCGTCGTCGCCATCGAGGACGAGCGATTCTGGGAGCACAACGGCGTCGACATTCGCGGCATCGCCCGGGCGGCGGTCGAGAACACGGAGTCCGGTGACGTCTCCGAGGGTGGCTCGACGATCACCCAGCAGTACGTCAAGACCGCCCTGCTCAGCCCCGAGCGGACCCTCGAGCGCAAGGTCGAGGAGGCCACGCTGGCCATGCAGCTCGAGGAGACCCACACGAAGGACTACATCCTCGAGCAGTACCTCAACACGATCTTCTTCGGGAACCGCTCCTACGGCGTGCAGATGGCGGCGAAGCGCTACTTCGGGCGCGACGTCGGCGACCTCACGCTGGCCGAGTCGGCGATGCTCGCGGGGGCGATCCAGGCTCCGTCGCGATTCGACCCCTACGTCAATGCCGAAGCCACCCAGACGCGTCGCGATGAGGTGCTCGACCGCATGGCCGAGCTCGGCTACATCACGATCGGCCAGCGCGACGCGGCGAAGGCGACCTCCGTCACCGACGGCCTCGTCACCACCGAGGCCGACGAAGCCGCCCGGCGCTACCCCGCCGCCCACTTCGTCGAGGAGGTGAAGCGCTTCATCCGCACCGACGAGCGCTTCGGAGCGACGCCGGTCGAGCGCAACGAGCTGCTGGTGAACGGTGGCCTGCGGATCTACACCACGATCGACCTCGCCATGCAGGCCAAGGCGGAGAATGCCGTCAACGAGATCTACCCCCGGCAGGGTGCGCGAGACCCTGACGTCGGCCTCGTCGCGATCGAGCCCCGCACGGGCTACGTCCGCGCCATGTACGGCGGCTACGACTACTTCGACCAGGACACCGCCAAGCACAGCTATGCCCAGCTCAACCTCGCGGTGGGCACCGGTCGCCAGGTCGGGTCGACCTTCAAGGCGATCGCACTGGCGGCCGCGCTGTCGAACGGGATCTCGATCGACGACACCTTCCCCGCGCCGAGTGGCACGACGATCAAGCTCGACGGCTACCAGCCGTGGAAGGTCACCGGCCACGCGCTGGGCAAGGCCTCGTTGACAGAGTGCACGATCGACTCGGCCAACACCTGCTTCGCCAACCTCATCGCGGATCCCCGGGTCCTGCCGACACGGGTGACCGAGTACGCCGCGAAGATGGGGATCGACACGAACGACGGATTCCAGACCGTTCCCTCCTCGGTGCTGGGCACCAACGACAACACGGTGCTCGAGATGACCGCCGCCTACGACACCTTC
>DATEEV010000488.1:0-2969 GCA_035281005.1 Microthrixaceae bacterium
TCGCCGAGCTCGACGAGGTCGTCGCCCAGTACGGCGACGCGGCCCGTGTCGTCGAGGCGGCCGGCTTCGACGCCATCGAGATCCACCTCGGCCACAACTACCTGCTCAGCTCGTTCCTCAGCCCGAACCTGAATCGTCGCCGCGACGACTACGGCGGCAGCCTCGAGAACCGCCTGCGACTCGCGCGCCGATGCATCGACGCGGTCCGTTCCGCCGTCGGCGATCGGCTGGCCGTCACCGCGAAGCTGAACATGGCCGACGGCGTGCCCAAGGGCCTCTGGCTCGACGAGAGCCTCCCGTTCGCGCAGATGCTCGAAGCCGACGGACAGCTCGACGCCCTCCAGCTCACCGGCGGCAGCTCCCTGCTCAACGGCATGTACTTCTTCCGCGGCGACGTGCCGCTGCGGGAGATGGCCGCGACGCAATCGAAGGTGGTGGGCCTCGGGCTCAAGGTGATGGGCCACCGGATCTTCCCCGAGATGCCGTTCGAGGAAGGGTTCTTCCTGCCCTTCGCGCGGCAGTTCCGTGAGGCGCTGTCGATGCCGCTCATCCTGCTCGGCGGCATCAACGAGCTCGCCACGATCGAGGGCGCGCTCGCCGAGGGGTTCGAGTTCGTCGCCATGGCCCGCGCGCTGCTCCGCCAACCCGACCTGCCGAACCGGCTGCGCGACGGCCGCCAGGAGCGCGGGCTGTGCGTGCACTGCAACAAGTGCATGCCGACGATCTACAGCGGCACCCGTTGCGTGCTGGTCACCGACCCGTCGACCCGCCCATGAGGCGACTCGACGGCCGGATCGCGGTGGTCACCGGCGCGGGCAGCGGCATCGGCCGTGCCACCTCCGAGGCGCTCGCCCGACGGGGCACCGACATCGCCGTCGTCGACGTCAGCGAGTCCCGCGCAGCCGAGACCGCCGAGGTGGTCCGCGCCGCGGGCCGTCGCGCGTCGGTGCATGTCGCCGACGTCCGCGACCAGCAACGAGTCGACGCGGTCGCAGCCGAGGTGCTCGAGCAGCACGGGGCATGCCACATCCTCGTCAACAACGCCGGTGTCACCTCCGCCGGAGGATTCGAGCATGACTCCCTCGACGACCTCCACTGGATCGTCGACATCAACATCTGGGGTGTCGTCCACGGCTGCCGAGCGTTCCTGCCGGCACTACGCGACGCGGACGAGGCACACATCGTGAACCTCTCCTCGATGGTCGGACTGCTCGGACTTCCCCACAACGTCGCCTACTCGCTCACCAAGGGCGCCGTCCGCTCGTTCACCGAGGCGCTCCGGGGTGAACTGGTCACCACCCGCATCGGTGTCACCGCGGTGTTCCCCGGCGCCATCCGAACCGACATCACCAACGCCGCCCGCGGCTCACATGCCGAACGGTTGGCCTCGATGGGTCAGTCCCGTCTGGCACCGCTCGCGATGCGACCACCGTCTACTGCCGCGCGGCGGATCGTCAAGGCCATCGAACGGAACAAGCCGCGCGTCACCGTGGGGCCCGACGCGAGAGCGGTCGATCTCCTGACCCGCATCTATCCCGGCCGATCCGGTCTCATCGGACGTGCCACCAACCGAGCGACCACAACGGAGCCCGAATGACCGTGCGCCTCTGCCAGGCACGCAGCCACGCGCTCGTCCTGACCGCCAGCGTCGCGCTGCTGGTCACGGCAGCCGCCTGTTCGGACGCGTCCACCGACCGTGGCGCCTCGAGCCGGGACTCGACCACCACCACTCCCGCGACCTGCGACTCGAGCTCGTCGGTCGCGCCGGGCACCGAGCGCATCGAGGTCCCGGCGAAAGGTGGAGCCCGCGAGGTCGAGCGGGTCATTCCCCCGAGCTACGACGGCACGACCCGCCTGCCGCTGATCGTCGATCTCCACGGCTTCACCTCGACGATCGAACAGCAGGACCTGTTCTCGGACCTTCCCGCACAAGCGGCCGCCCGCGACTACGTCCTGCTCACCCCGCAGGCCGCGGAGGCCAGCCTGCCGATCCAGGGTGAGCGCATCAGTGGCCCGTACTGGAACCTCGGCCTCGACGCCAGCGACAGCGACCAGAAGTCGTCCGAGCGCATCCGCGACACACGAGACGACATCGGGTTCCTCACCGACCTCATCGACTCAACGGTCACTGATCTGTGCATCGACGACGCACGGATCTACGCCACGGGGTTCTCGAACGGTGCCGGCATGACCGCCGCACTCGCGTGCGCGATGCCGGGTCGGCTCGCCGCCATCGCTCCCGTGTCGGGCATCAACCTCGCACCGGCCTGCCCGGCCCTCGAGCCCGTCTCGGTGATCGCCCTCCACGGCGACGCCGACCCACTCGTGCCCTACGAGGGTGGCTCCGCCGCCAGCACGAACATCGACAACACGTCGGTCGAGGACACCGTCGCCACCTTCGCCTCCGCGGCCGGCTGTGACGCCGAGCCGGAGCCGTCGTCGCCCTACCCCGACATCGAACAGAGCGCCTGGACCGGCTGCCAGCCAGGTCTGGACATCGAGCTCCACACCGTCGTGGACGGCGGGCACACCTGGCCGGGAATGCTCAACTACGTCGACGTCACGAAGCTCGCCGCGATCAGCGCGAGCCAGCAATTGACCGAACTGGCAGATGTGGACATCGTCGAGGTCGCTGGGCACATGACCACGAACGTCGAGGCGACCCAGGTGATGCTCGACTTCTTCGACACGCACCGGCGGCTCTGACGACGCGGAATGGGGGGATCATGAGGAGTTCGAGGTGTGGTGGCATGCGGGTGGGCATGGTGACGGCGGTGGTCGTCACGATCGCGACGCTGGCCGCGTGCGCGCCCGTCGACGTCAACGACCCCTTCTATCGTGCCGAGCTGCCCGACCGATCGGCTCGGCCCGGCGACGTGATCCGGTCGCGTCCGTCGAGGTTCACGCTCGACCCTTTCACCCGGAACCAGGTCGGTGGCGTCCGGTCCTGGCAGGTCCTGTACCACTCG
>DATEEV010000489.1:0-2147 GCA_035281005.1 Microthrixaceae bacterium
GTGTCCCCACACGACCTGCAGGAGGACGGCCGAATGAGCGGTTACGCGGTGGCGCAGATTGACGAGATCGACGAGATCGATGACGGCCGCGTTCCCTCGCGGCCGATCCGGTTCCACTTCGGCATCACGTCCTTCGGCGTCAATGCATTTACGGCTCATCAGGTGGGCGATCGGCTCATCAACGAGCACGACGAGTCACAGGAACATGACCTGCAGGAGGAGCTCTACCTCGTCCAGCGCGGGCGCGCGACGTTCGAGCTCGACGGCGAGCGGGTGGACGCACCCGCGGGCACACTCGTCTTCGCTCGCCCCGCCGTCAAGCGGACAGCGTTCGCTGAGGAGCCGGGGACCACGATCGTCGCGGTCGGCGGAACTCCGGGGAAGGCGTTCGAGGCCCAGGGCGGCGAGATTTGGATGCCGCTCAACCATCTCTACGAGTCAGGCCAATACGCCGAGGCTGCCGATCGGGGACGCGAGTTGATCGAAGCTCATCCTGAGTACGCAGGGCCGCTCTACAACCTCGCGTGCTGCGAGAGCCTCGCCGGCCGCACAGACGACGCGATCAGGCATCTCCGGCTCGCGATCGACCGCAAGGAATCGTTCCGTTCGCTCGCTGCCGAGGACAGCGACTTCGACCCGATCCGCGCCGAGACCCCTTTCAAGGAGTTGGTGCAGGGCAACGCAGGCGAGCCGACTACCGGGTAACAGACTCGCATCGGCCGCTTCGGGTGACATTCCCGAACGCTGGCCCAGCGGGCCGTCGTCTAGCCCGGCAGCAGTCGCTTGAGCATCGGGTTCCGATGCCGTAGCTACCGGCGAGCGCTTCATGACCCTCGGCGAAGATGTGGCCGTGGGATGGCACGCACTCGATCAGTGGGGTGACGACGTCGCTCGCATCGAACGGTTCCAGGCCGGTGTCGCTAACGAGGTGTGGACCGTGCGCGTCAACGGGCACGTCGCCGTCGGTCGGCTCGGCCACCGCAGCGACGCCGACCTCTCGTGGGAGACCGAGCTGTTGCGACACCTCGACCGTCAAGGGATGACGGTGCCGGTGCCGATCCCGACCACGGACGGCCGCCACTTCGCCGACGGTCTGGTCGTGATGACTTACGTGGAGGGCGGACCGCCCAAAACGGAGGCCGACTGGCGTCGCGTCGCCGACACACTCCGCCAGCTGCACCGACTGACGCACGGCTGGCCCCAACGCCCGGGCTGGCGATCGTCGACCGACCTCCTGCACGCGGAAACCGGGACGAAGATCGACCTAGGCGCGATGCCGCCTGAAGGTGTCGTTCGGTGCCGAGCAGCGTGGGCGCGTCTCACCGGACGAGAGCGGTGCGTCGTCCACGGCAACCCCAACTCGGGCAACATCCGCATGACCGCGGATCGGGTCGCGCTCATCGACTGGGACGAGTCGCACGTCGACGTCCCCGACCTCGACCTGGTGTTGCCACACAACGCCGCCGGTCTCGACGCCGACGCGCACGACGTCGCCGCGCAAGCATCGGCCGCATGGGAAGCCGCCGTTTGCTGGGACCCCAGCGGGACCGACGAGTTCGCAGTCAAGCGGCTCGCCGAAGTTCGAGCGGTCTGAGCAGCAGCGGCAACGAGTCGCCACCGGACTCCGCTCTGGCGTCATTCGCGGACGCTGGCACAAGCAGTCGTAGCCTTCCGCGAGCACGACGATTTACGACGCGGCCGCCTGTGAACTACGGGGTGCGGAGGCTCATTCGAGCCTTATGAAACCCAAGGTGGTGCTGCGACGCGCCTCGACGGCTCCAAGGCCCCGGTTCACCCTCGCCTCCGAGCGGGAGGGTGGTAGATGCCAAGATCTCCTGAGGAACGAAGTCCAACGGGGGCAGGGGAGCAGTGTGCTAGCGGTTCGGCTGCACGATGACGGCTTGAAGGTTGAGGAGATCGAGACGCCGTCGCCGGATCCGGGCGAGGTGCTGGTGCGCGTGCATGCGGCAGCGATTACACGTGATGAGCTGGAGTGGCCGGTCGAACGACTGCCGGCGATTCCGTCTTACGAGCTTTCGGGCGTTGTCGTCGGCAGCGGTGACGAGGTATATGCGCTCACGCCTTTCGATCGCGACGGCGTGGCTGCCGAGTACGCCGTCGTCCCAGCCGATGTGCTTGCACCGAAG
>DATEEV010000490.1:0-5192 GCA_035281005.1 Microthrixaceae bacterium
GGCACCGTGGATCTGCGACACGGTCGTCGACGGTGAGGACTTCTGGGTCGCGGGTCGCACCGAGCCCGGCATCCGCACCGGGATGATCGAGACGGTCGTGTTCGGCCGGAACGAGCCGGCACCCCAGCACCTCCATCGCGGCTTCGCCAAGGTGCTCGAAGAGCACGCGCAGTCGCACTGAGCGTTGCGAGACGAGGCCGGCCGGCTGGGCGCGGTTCGATCGGAACGGCGGCGATTGATCGACGTCGGCCCTGACACCGTGCGATCCGACGGCGACTTCGACGGGTCGCCCTACCGGATTCAGACGGTGACGTCCTGCGCGACCTGCTCCACGTGGAGCAGGCGACGACCGTGGTCGAGATCGGGCTCGCCTACGGGGCTCGGCCCTTGCGATCGCCGAAGCGCTCGTCGCGCAAGGTCCGCCCGGTGCACGTCACCTGATCATCGACGCATTTCAGGACGACTTCGGCGGTGCCGGCTGGGATGCCCTCGTGCGCGCCGGGCTCAGCGACATCTGCTCGTTGCTGCCGGTCCGATCCGAGCTCGCGCTGCCGCAGCTGGCCGCCGAGGGTGTTCGCGTCGACGCCGCGTTCGTCGACGGCAGCCACGTCTTCCACCGCGTGTTCGTCGACCTGACCTACCTGGGAGAGATCGTGCGACCGGGAGGCCTCGTGATCCTCGATGACGTCCAATGGCCATCCGTGGCCACGGCGGCGCGCTACTTCGAGCTGAACCTGGGTTGGCAGCACGAGCCGATCAGCACGCGCACACGACTGCGCGCGTACCGCCTCCCGGATCCGCCGGTGGTGCCGAGGTTCGACGAGTTCGAGCCGTTCGGACTCACCGACCGCCCCCCTTTGCCGGAGCAGTGAGAGAGCAAAGGTCGTCCCCTGTCGCGTCTCCCTCACTCGGACCGCCGCGGTCGACCTCAACCGGATACCATCTGCGGAGCCAAGTGGGACTGGGAGGTTGGCTGGTGGGAATTCGACGAGTTGTCACGCCGTTCGTGATCGTGTTCGCGCTGTTGGCGGGAGGTTCGATGGCGACCTCGTGCACCACGTTGCCCTCGGGGGAGGTGGCGATCGACCAGCAGGCAGCCTATAACTCCGGGGTCTGGGTCTCGCTGCTGGTCCTCGGCGTGCTCGTGAGAATCGGCAACCCGTTCTACGAGCCGACTTGCAAGTACTGCCTCGGCATCCTCTGACGATCCGGTAGTGACGGCGCGCAGTTGGCGCGCTGGCCGGTCGCAGAGGAGCACGGCGCGGCTGAGCCGAGTCGGCACGCGGCTCAGATCACGTGGAACGTGATCCCGTCGTGTCGGGCGGCCGCTTGGAGATTCGGCCCGACATCGTTGGCGGCGACGGCGATCGCCGCGCCGAGTGCCCGAGCTGCGGCCAGCGCTTCGACCATCGCAGTCGACAACGGTCGTCCCGACGACCGATGAGCGTGCTGGAGGCGCGCCATCGACCACGCCAGGTCCCGGAGTGACAACACCTCGATATCAGCGGGCAGTGCCGTCAACTGGCGGACGAACGACTCCTGCGCGGTTGCTGGCAGACGGGAGACCGGGCCCGTGAGCTTGCCGACGACCGCGGGGTCGGCGAACGCACTCTGCAGCCGGAACAGCCACAGCCCCGTCGTCGCCAGTGAAGTGGCGAGCCCGTCCAAGTCAGGGCCGCGGACCCCGGTCAGCACGTCGCGAAGCAGGTGGTCGTCGACCAGGACGACGCTCAATGTCAGGTGGTCTCGAGGTCGGGGTCGTCGAGCGACGCCACGTGCTCGCGGTAGACGTCGCCAGGGAGCGCTTCACCGAGCAGCGCCTGCTTCGCACCAGGCCGGATCAGGACGACAAAGTCCCCGAGGTCCATCACGGTCACGGGCCCGCCGTCCACCAGACCCCATCGCCGACGGACGTCTGCTGGCACGGACATCTGGCCGTTCTTCGAGACGAGGAACTCGGTCGTCGTCGCCATCACCGACCTCTGCTCATTTGGTGAAATCGTATCTTACCAAATGAACCGCGAGGTCCGTCGACGTCGGTGCACCCAGCCGGTCCGCGCCGGCGCAGCGCGACCCTCCGGCTGAGCAGGACCCGTTCCGCGGAGCGTCAGCCCCGAGACAACACCTTGGCTTCGAGGAGCGCGTCGATCGCGTCGCCGTCGAAGCCGAGCTCGGCCAGCACCTCGACCGAGTGCTCGCCGACCGCGGGGAGCATCAGCGGCGTCGCCGGGGGGAGTGAGGGGCCGCAGCGCACGAGGCGGCCGATCTGTTCGAAGTGGCCCCAGTCGAGCGCGTCGTACGCGACAGCGCGACCGAGCTGCTGGTTGACCGGGTCGTCGAGGATGCCCTTCCGGAACTCGTCGCGATCCGCCGGTGTGACGAGCTCGGCGAGCAGGCTCATCTCGCGGAGCTGCGGCACCCACGCGCCGGCCGGCTCGGTCGCGAAGACCGCTTCGAGGACCGCCTCCGCGCGCCGGGCGTCGTCGTCATCGGGGCCGCCCCGCAGCGGCACGTAGTCGCTCGGCAGCGCGGAGGCACCGGGTAGGTCGCGTAGCCGCTGCCATGAGGCGTCGTCGGGAACCACGAGCGCGAGCCAGTCGTCGCCACTTCCCCGGTAGATCCGATAGCCCGGCCCGTAGCCGGTCTGGTGCTGGTCGAGCTCGGGGCCCGGAACGACCTCACCGTCGCGCTGGAAGGCACCGCTCTGGAGGAGCATGCCGGCGCCCAGCAGGCTGGTCTCAACGAGCTGGCCCTTGCCCTGCATCACCCGGGCGTAGAGCCCCGCGAGGATTCCGGCCCCGGCGATCCAGCCGCCCGACATGTCGATCGGGATCCAGGTGCCCGCGATCGGATCGTTGCCGGCCCCGCCGACCGCCCGCTCGAATCCCGAGACTGCCTGCATGAGCGCGTCGTTGCCGGGCAACTTCGCCCGCGGCCCGGTCGGCCCGAACCCACTGGCATGGCAGTACACCGCGCCGGGGTTGAGCTCGGCCACGGTCGCCTCGTCGATCCCCAACCGTTCCGCCACGCCCACCCTGAAGTTGTGGAGCACGACATCGGCCCACCGGATCAGCGCCTCGACGACGGGGCGCGCCTCGGGCGCGCCGATGTCGAGGGCGAGGCTCCGCTTGCCGCGCTGACAGGCGGCCACGGCATAGGCCGCGGCGCGCATCGCCTCGCCGCCGGGTGGCTCGACCTTGATCACGTCCGCGCCCAGGTCCGCAAGCACCTGGGCCGCGAGTGGTCCGGCGACGAAGGCGGAGAAGTCGAGCACCTTCGTGCCCTCGAGCAGCCCGCGCTCGCTCCCGCCCTCGATGTGTTCGGTGTCGTCGAGAGGTGAGGCGGCGCCGAGCGCGCGCACCGAGATGGGCGAGCCGACGACGACGTCGTGGTGGCCGGTCTCGGAGCGCTCCTCGGCCAGGCCGATCTCGGCGAGATGCGACTCGCTCAGGGCGTCGCCGGGGGAGAGGACGGGCTCGCATGCGACGCCGACGGCGCGGAGCTGCTCGATCCACGTGGCGCGGGGCTCGCGGATGAACATGTCGCGCCACAGCACGGCGCGCTCCTGGAGCATGCCGTTGACCTGATCGGAGTAATAGCCCTCCTCGCTCGGCACATCGCCCAGGACCTCGATGAGCTTGGCGTACATGCCCTTGCCGCCGAACCACACCTGCAGCAGTTCGCCGTCGGCACACCGGTAGAGGAAGTTGGGAAAGGTGGACCCCTGCTCCCAGTACTCCTCGACCATCCGTGGCGCCCGCTCGGACCGACCGATCATGCAGCCCAACGTGGCGAGCATGCCGTCGTAGAGCGACGTGTCCGCCCAGCCACCGAGGCCGGTGCGGGCCCGACGGCCCAACAGCGCCAGCGTTGTCGTCGTGAGGAGGAACGCCGCGCCCGATCCGCTCGCACGGACGTCGACGAAGATCGGCCCGGGACGATGGCCGGCGAGCTGGGTGCAGAAGCCCGCCCGGGCCTCGACGAGCAGCCCGTAGTCCTCGACCTCGCCATGTTCGGTGCGACTCGGGCGACAGCGCGCGTAGACCAGCGCGGGGTTGGATGGTGACAGCTGCTCGTATCCGAGCCCCCGCCCCTCGACGAGGTGCTCGGGGCCGTAGACGAGGGCGATGTCGGCGCCGAGGAGCAGCTCGCGGATCCGTTCGACGTCGTCGGTGCGTTCGATCGACTTGTCGCGGTGCCAGGCCCGACCCCATTCGACTCCGGCGTCGATCTCGGGCGGGCTCGGGTCGACGATCCTGACGGTGCTCGCGCCGAGGTCGGTCAGGATCCTGCCGGGTACGCCTCCGGCCAGCCCCAGGCCGAGGTCGGACGTGCCGACCGCGAGCTCGACGACCGACAGCCCCTCGAGCGGACGACCGCGCTGATCTGGTGTGATCATCCCGCCTCCGGCAGCGTCAGTTGGGGGAGCACCTCCTGGGCCACCAACGTGACCACCTCGAGGGTGTCCTCGTGCGCCGCTGGTGAGATGACGAAGTGGCGAACGCCGGCATCGACGTACTCCTGGAGGCGCGGTGCGATCTCGTCGGGAGTGCCGGCCGGGGCGAGGCGGTCGAGCATCTCCCGCGGCTTGTCGCCGTACGCGCTGCCGAGGAATGACGACACGTCGTCACGCGCCCGGTCGCCATCGGCGCGGACCGAGCAGTAGAGGTAGAGCATCCACTCGAAGCCCGCGAGGACGCGACCTTCGGTCGCGGCCCGATCGCGGATCGCCTCGACCGATCGCCGGTAGGCGTCGGCCGAGTAGAGGTAGGGCATCCAGCCGTCGCCGTGACGAGTGGCCCGGCGCATCGCCGCGTCCTTGCGCCCGGACACGATCAGCGGAGGGCCGCCGGGCTGCATCGCGGACGCCTCGAGGCCCGGGGGCTTGACCGCGCGGAGCTCGACGTCATCGAAGTCGAAGAACTTCCCGTGGTGGCTGACGGGCCCGCCGGCCCACAGCGATCGCAGCACCACCATCGCCTCGTCGGTCCGCGCCCCGCGCTCGTTCAGCGGCACGCCGACGGCGTCGAACTCGGAGCGGAACTCGCCGCCCACGCCGACGCCGACCGAGATCCGACCGCCCGAGCGCGAGTCGAGGTCGGCGAGCTGCTTGGCGACGGTCACGGGGTGGTAGAGCGGCAGGACCAGGATCGCCGTGCCCACCCGGACCCGTTCCGTCCACGCCGTCATCA
>DATEEV010000491.1:0-3785 GCA_035281005.1 Microthrixaceae bacterium
GTGAACCACCCGGTCGCGTCGTTGTCGGTGACCTACGACGACGTCCATGACCTGTACGTGATGGTGTACAGCCCGTGGCCGGGCTTCACCGACCGTGTCATCGTCCGCGCCGCAGTCAGCCCGGAAGGCCCGTGGACGCCGCCGATGGAGGTCGTACTGCCCGGCTGTGTCGACTCGGTCGGCGGCAGGGGCTTCTACTGCTACGCAGGGTCCGCGCAGCCGCAGTTCAGCTCACCCGGTCTGCTCGGTGTGGGCTACTACGACCAGTTGATCGCGCTGAGTCCCGAACGGGGCGGCTACCTCGTCGTGACCGTTCCGTTCAACGTCCTGCTCCCGACCCCCTAGGCTGAAGGGTGGATGGGCGAACCCCCGACCCTCAGTGACCAGGACCTCCTCGACGGCGGCAAGCCGCGGGAGGCCTGTGGCGTGTTCGGGGTCTACGCACCCGAGAAGCCCGTCGCCCACCTCACGTATCTCGGCCTCTTCGCCCTGCAGCACCGCGGGCAGGAGTCGGCAGGCATCGCCTCGACCGACGGCACCGACATCACCGTCATCAAGGACATGGGCCTCGTCTCGGCGGTCTTCGACGACCGGACCCTGATCGCACTCGACGGCATCTCCGCCATCGGGCACACCCGCTACTCGACCACCGGCTCGTCGAAGTGGACCAACGCGCAGCCCGTGTTCCGCGACATGGGCCACACCCAGTTCGCGCTCGGCCACAACGGCAACCTGACCAACACCGCCGAGCTCGCGGCCGAGGCCGGCATGCTGCCCGGCACCGTCAACTCCGATACCGATCTGCTCGCCGAGCTGCTCGCGTCGCACCTGACCAGCCATCTGCGCTGCGTCGGCCACGAGCTCGAGAGTGCGTTGACCGCCGTGCTGCCGAGTCTCCACGGCGCGTTCTCGTTGGTGCTGATGGACCCCGAGCGCATCATCGGCGTGCGCGATCCCAACGGCTTCCGCCCGCTGTGCCTGGGCAAGCTCGACGGCGGGTGGGTGCTCGCCTCCGAGACCCCGGCCCTCGACGTCGCCGGTGCCACGTTCATCCGCGAGATCGAGCCGGGCGAGATGGTCGTGATCGACGCCGAGGGTGTGCGCTCGTCGCACCCGTTCCCCAGCGAGCGGCTCGACCCGAAGCTGTGCCTCTTCGAGTTCGTGTACTTCGCACGACCCGACTCGCTCCTCTACGACCGCAACGTCCACCAGGCCCGGGTGCGCATGGGCGAGCAACTGGCCGAGCAGGCGCCGGCCGAGGCGGACCTCGTCGTCGGGGTGCCGGAGTCGGGCATCCCCGCGGCCGAGGGCTTCGCCCGAGCGTCGGGCATCCCCTTCGGGCATGCGCTGGTGAAGAACCGCTACATCGGCCGCACGTTCATCGCTCCCAGCCAGGAGATGCGGGCGCTCGGCGTGCGCATGAAGCTCAACCCGCTGCGCGAGAACATCGCGGGCAAGCGCCTCATCGTCGTCGACGATTCGATCGTGCGGGGCACCACGACGCGGGCCATGATCTCGATGCTCCGCGAAGCGGGCGCCAAGGAGGTCCACCTCCGGGTGTCCTCGCCGCCGTATCGCTGGCCGTGCTTCTACGGGATGGACACCGGCACCCGCGGCGAGCTGCTGGCCGCGAACATGGACGTCGAGGAGATCCGCCGCTACCTCAACGTCGACACGCTCTCGTATCTCAACCTCGATCGTCTCATCACTGCGACGGGGGCGGTGAACGCCGGTTTCTGCACCGCGTGCCTGACCGGCGTGTACCCGGTCGAGATCCCGGTCGAGCTGTCCAAGCGCGTGCTCGAGCTCGACGACGGCTCGACAGGGGGCGAGCCGCTCGGGGCCGGCCACCTCTCCGCGCAAACGCTGCTGTCCGACGAGGCGGCGCGCCTGCCGGCCGAGGACGCGGCGCGCCAGACCCCGTGAGGCAGCGACGACCCGGTCGACTCCGTTGAGCCCGACCGAGGGTGCCCAGAGCGACAGCGTTCCGACGGAGAGCGCTTCGAGTCTGCGTGCCCCGAGCGGCGCGACCTACGAGGCCGCCGGCGTGTCGATCGCGGCTGGTGAGTCGGCGGTCGACCGGATCAAGGGCCACGTGCGGTCCACCTACCGGCCCGAGGTGCTCGGTGACATCGGTGGGTTCGGAGGCCTCTTCGCGCTGGCAGCGGACCGCTACCGCGACCCGGTGCTCGTGTCGTCGACCGACGGGGTCGGCACCAAGGCGCTCGTCGCGGCGCGCTGCGCCCGCTACGACACGGTCGGGCTCGACCTCGTGGCGATGTGCGTCGACGACCTGGTCTGCCAGGGCGCCGAACCGCTGTTCTTCCTCGACTACATCTCGATCGGCACCCTCGACGCCGACATCGTCGAGGAGCTGGTGTCGGGCGTGGCCGAGGGCTGTCGCCAGGCCGGCTGCGCGCTCATCGGCGGCGAGATGGCCGAGCACCCGGGCTCGATGGCGCCGGGCGAGTTCGACCTGGTCGGCTTCGCCGTGGGGGTGGTCGAGCGCGACCGGATCATCGACGGGTCGAAGGTGACGCCTGGCGACGTGTTGATCGGCATCCCGTCACCGGGCCTGCGATCGAACGGCTACTCGCTCGCCCGTCACGTGCTGTTCGAGATGGCGGGCCGACAGATCGAGGATCCGGCGTGGGACGGTCCGGATGCGCCGAGCGTGGGTGAGGAGTTGTTGCGGCCGTCGGTGATCTACGCGCCCGCGGTGCGCTCACTGCTCGGCGACGACGTCGAGGTCCACTCGATCGCGCACATCACCGGCGGGGGCATCCCCGGCAACCTCGACCGCGTGCTCAACCCGCTCAGCGATGCCATCGTGGATCGAACGAGCTGGGAAGCGCCGCGCATCTTCGACGAGATCCAGCAGCTCGGTTCGATCGACGACGCCGAGATGGCCAAGGTGTTCAACCTGGGCATCGGCATGATCGTGGTGGTGCCCGACGCCGACGCCGCTCGCACGGTCGAGGTACTCGGACGGGAGGGCCACCAGGCCCGGGTGATCGGTGAGATCACCGGGGGCAGCGGTGAAGTGAGGTTCGGGTGAGCGAGGTCCCCGACGACAACGACGGCCTGGTCGCGCACCTGCTGTCGCACTCCGTGAAGCGGGGCGAGTTCGTCCTCAAGTCGGGACAGCCCTCGACGTGGTTCATCGACTCGAAGCAGACGGCCTGCGACCCCGAAGGGGTGGTGCTGATGGCCGACGCGGCCCTCGACGTGATCCCCCCGGACGCCACGGCGATCGGGGGGATCACCGTCGGTGCCGACCCGGTCGCCTACGGGATCGCGGCGGTCGCCGCGACGAGAGGCCGAGCGCTGAGGTCCTTCACCATCCGGAAGGAGGCGAAGGACCACGGCGTGACCGGCCGGGTCGCCGGCGCGTTACGCGCGGGCGACAAGGTCGTGGTCACCGAGGACACGACCTCCCGCGGCACGACGCTCGCCGACGCGATCGAGGTGGTGCGCGAGTTCGGCGCCGAACCGGTGCTGGTGCTCGCCCTCGTCGACCGTGGCGGCACGGCCGCTGGGTTCGCGGAGGCGGCCGGCGTGCCGTTCGTCGCGCTGGTGACTGCGCCCGACCTCGGGTTCGACTACGACGGCGGTTCGCCAGTGCCACCGGCCTGACCCATCTGACCGATCTCATCTGACTGCCCGCGAGACCACGCCGTAGGCTCGGCGCGTGGCCGACACCCCGACTCCTGCGTTCTCCGTCCGTTTCAGGGTCCGCATGGACAACAAGCCGGGGATGCTGGGCAAGCTCGCCGTCGCGATCG
>DATEEV010000492.1:0-4837 GCA_035281005.1 Microthrixaceae bacterium
GGCACCGTTCGACGACGCGACGGTCGCCCGCGCCGCTGCCGCCGTCTTCTTCTTCGCCGCTGACTTCGTCGGGGTTGCCCTCCTCATCGGTCAGCGCAGCTCCTGGATGCGGAGCATGTTGCCCGAAGGATCGCGGAACGCGCAGTCTCGGACTCCATAGGGCTGCTCCGTCGGCTCCTGGACGACCTCGGCTCCGCTCGCCTCCAGCTTCTCGAACGTGGCGTCGAGATCGGCGGCGGCGAGGTTGACCCCGAAGTAGCTGCCCTTGGCGATCAGCTCGAGGATGGTGTTCCGTTCCTCGTCGGTGAGGCCCGGGGTGGCGGCCGGCGGGTGCAGGACGATCGACGTGTCGGGCTGGTCGGCGGGGCCGACGGTGATCCAGCGCATCCCCTCGTAGCCGACGTCGTTGCGGACCTCGAAGCCGAGGGTGTCGCGATAGAAGGCGAGGGAGGCGTCCGGATCGGTGTGCGGGAGGAAGCTCGAATGGATGTTGATGTTCATGGCACTCATCGTCGCTGGGGCTCGGGGGCCGGTGCTTCTCGATTCGTGACCGATCTGGTCCTGACCGGTCGGGTCACCTGTTTCGCCACGCACGGCGGGATGCCCTCGGTCTCGCCGATCGCGTCGCTGCGGTAGACGCTGGGTGGCACCCCGACGAGCTCGGTGAATCGAGTGCTGAACGTACCCAGTGACGAACAGCCCACCGTGAAGCAGACGTCGGTGACGCTCAACTCACCAAGACGCAGCAGCGCCATCGCTCGCTCGATTCGCCGCGTCATCAGGTACGAGTACGGCGACTCGCCGAAGGCCGCCTTGAACTGGCGGCTGAGGTGCCCGGACGACATGTGCGCGCCGCGGGCGAGCGCCTCGACGTCCAGGGGCTGCGCGTACTCCCGGTCGATCCGGTCGCGGACGCGGCGAAGCTGGGCCAGGTCGCTCAGGCGTTGCTCAGTGGGTCCGCTGGTCACCGGCACGATCGTGCCACGTCGACTCGGTACTGGAGAAGAATGGCGGCCGTGGAGCCGTCAGGGGGCGGCCCGCGGGGAGGCCTGATGGATCACATCGAACGGCTGGCATCGGGCGCGGCATGACCGGCAGCCAGGCCCACGCGTTCGATCCGATCCCGGACGACGCGGCCACGGTCCTCGACCCCGACTGGCTCGAGGCGGCGCTCGACGTGGTCGGCGACGGTGATCGCGTCGTCGCCGTCGAACGGGCGGGCTCGTCACGGACGATCGCGGAGAAGGTCCGCTTCTCCGTCACCGTGGAGGGTGCCGACGGTGCGCGCCGGACCTATCACCTCTGCGCCAAAGGCCACTTCGGTGACGGCTTCAACTCGCTCATCACCGAGGCGCACGCGTATCGGGACCTCCTGCCGCGGCTCGAGGTCAGGGCCCCGCGGGCGTACTTCTGCGGCATCGACGACGTCACGAGTCGCGGGTTGATCGTCATGGACGACGTCGAGGAGCTCGGCGGACGGTTCCTCGGCGCCGCCGAGCCGTACTCGGTCGCGACGTGCCGGGACTCCCTCGCGCAACTCGCGATGCTGCATGCCGCCACGTGGGACGACCCCCAGTGGGACGTCGAGTGGTGCACGTCCCGGATCGAGCGGATGGCCTCGTTCTTCGACGATGCCACGCTGCAGGAGCTGCTCGACGACGGTCGTGGCCCGGACCTGGCACCGGAGCTCCGCGACGCCACGACGCTGCGGGCGGCGATGGCCCGTACGGCGGAGCTGCCACCGACCTGCGTGCTCCACGGCGACACTCACTCCGGCAATGCCTACGTCGACGTCGAAGGTCGGGTGTGCTGGCTCGACTGGCAGGTGACCCAGCGCGGTCACTGGTCGATCGACGTGAGCTACCACCTCGGCACCGTCCTCGACGTCGAGACCCGCAGGAACCACGAGGCCGAGCTCCTCCGGCACTACCTCGACGAGCTCGGGTCGCAGGGCGTGGATGCGCCATCGTTCGACGAGGCATGGCTGCGCTACACACTCGGCTTCACCTGGGGCTACTTCCTGTGGGTCATCACGCGCATCAGCTCCCGGGCCGTCGTGCTTCTCCACATCCCGCGGCTCGGCGCGGCCCTGACCGACCACGACACCTTCCGACGCCTCGAAGGGGGGTGAGAGGCGGTGTCTCAACGGCCGACTCGTGTGCCCGAATGGCCTCGGTGGGTGGGAACACCCTGACGAATTCGTGCACTATCGGCCACCCGCAACGGTGGCGACACATCCGACCCGGCCTTGCAGTCGCTCCTGACCGAGGGGGAGTTCCGCGCCGCCTACGACGCCGTCGACGACTGGGTGCTGCGCAACTGTTGAACGCCTGCACCAGTCGGTCGGAGTTCGTCGCGCTGTTTGGCCGAGCGCGTACGGCAAGGGAGGAACGCGTCGAGGAGCACGGCGACGCCGGTGGCGACCATCCACGAATCCTTCGCCATCGACAGCCCGAATTCGTTGGGCCGCATGTTCTTCTCGCCGCGTCGCAGCATCGGCGTGCGCGCGTACACGCCCAACAGTGCGGTACCGAACGATGTGAGCGCGGCGCCGCCGACGGCAGCCGGCACGCCGGGCACCAGGAGGGAGCCCGCGACTGCGAACTCGGCCGCGACCATGCCGTTCTGGAACGTCTTGGGTGGAAGCTTCTTCAGAAACGGATAGCCCGCGGCCGCGAACCGCTGCAGGCCCTTTGCCCCGCGTTCATCGAGCTCGCGATGGGTCAGCGCGACGTGAAGGAAGAACACGCCATAGGCGACGCGGATCGGCCACCACCAGGGACCCGGGCGGTGCCGGAGCGCAGTGCGCAAGGTCAGGCTTCGACCGGCGCTCGCGCCGTCGCCGGCGCGTGCTTGACGTCGCTCTCGTCGAAGGACTTCGTCCAGCACGCGAACTCGAGGCGGGCGCCGTTGGGATCGGTGAAGTACACCGAACGCACGAACACGTCGCTGTCGTCGGTCTCGGGGTCGTAGTGCTCCTTGTGACCGCCGTCGAGGGAGTCGCAGTGGTTGATGACCATCGTGACCTCGACGCCCTTGTCGATGAGCTTCTGGCGGTACTCGTCGAATTTCGCGGGGTCGACGTCGAAGGCGAGGTGGTTCATCGTTCCGATGGCGGTCATGCCCCATTTGTTCTGCAGCGACTCGCCCTTCACGCCTTCTGGCGCGTTCGGGAAGTAGAAGAACGCGATCCCGTCTCTCCCGTTGCCCATGTCCATGAAGAAGTGCTGACCGAATCCGCCGGGCAGCTCGAGGGTCTTCACGAGCTTCATGCCGAGGACGTCCTCGTACCACGCCACGGTCTCGGCCATGTCCCGAGCCACGAGAGCGAGGTGGTTGAAGCCGCGTAGCTCGAACTCGGTGTTGGTGTTGCTGCCGTTCGGGGCCATACCGGTATTGCACACGATCCACGGGCCGAGGTCAACGAGTCAGGGAAACTCTCGACGCCCTCTCATCGACTTTGCATACAATCCGCCGGTGCCTCGACTTGGACAGATCGCCAAATCCGACGACAACCCGAAGATCGTGCGTCGGATGTACAAACTGCTCTTCGGTGACCGTGACCCGGTGACCGAGCCCGGCACCGCGACCGGCACCCCCGGCGACTGGTGGACGGTCTGGGCCAACTCGCCCGATGTGTTGGAGCACGCGATCGGCGGCTTCGCTCTCTACGCCAGCCCCGATCGCAAGATCTCCCCGGCGCTGCGCGAGCTGGGCCAGACGCGAGCCGGCTGGCTCATCGGCAGCCAGTTCGTGTTCTCCCAGCACTGCAAGAGCTGTCGTGCGCTCGGCTACTCCGAGGAGAAGATCGAGGCGTTGAAGCACTGGCAGGTGTCCGACGAGTTCGATGAGCTCGAGCGGGCACTGCTCGCCTACACCGATGGGCTGGTGCTGTCGCACGGACGCGTGGCCGACGGTGTGTTCGCGGTGTTGAAGAAGCACCTCGACGACCAGGCGATCCTCGACTTCACCTACATCACGATGACCTACGCCCTCCACGCGGTGATGTCGGTCGCGCTGCGGACCGAGTTCGACGATCGCGACGACCCGATCGTCGAGGTCGCGGCGCCCGAGGGCTACGAGGCGGCCAACATCGGCCGTCAGATCAGTGGGCGTGACGACGGTGAGTAGTGGCCCTCTCGACGGCGTCCGCGTCCTCGAGCTGGGCAACTTCATCGCCGGTCCCTTCGCGGGCCAGCTGCTCGGCGACTACGGCGCCGACGTGATCAAGGTCGAGTCACCCGGCGACGGCGACCCGATGCGGCGATGGGGCGTGACCCGTGACGGTGACAGCCTCTGGTGGCCGAGCATCGGCCGCAACAAGCGGTCGATCGTGTTGGACATGCGCCAGGAGTCGGCGCGGCGGATCGCGGCTCGCCTGGCTGAGCAGTGCGACGTGCTGCTCGAGAACTTCCGCCCCGGTCAGCTCGAGAAGTGGGGCTTGTCCTACGACGAGCTGGCGGCCCACAACCCGAA
This sequence comes from Microthrixaceae bacterium, assembly GCA_035281005.1. GTDB lineage: Bacteria > Actinomycetota > Acidimicrobiia > Acidimicrobiales > Microtrichaceae > DATEEV01. The sequence goes on from DATEEV010000492.1 coordinate 4,477, forward strand.
GCTCGTGATGGTGCACGTCAGTGGGTTCGGGCAGACGGGCCCACTCGCCGCGCAGGCCGGCTTCGGCAGCGTCGGCGAGGCAATGGGCGGCATCCGCCACACGACGGGCAGTCCCGACCGCCCACCGTCCCGGGCGGGCATCTCCCTCGGTGACGCGCTTGCGTCGGTCTTCGCGGTGATCGGCACGTTGGCTGCATTGGTGCGAGCCCGTGACACCGGCAAGGGCCAGGAGGTCGACGTGGCGATCTACGAGGCCGTCGCCGCGCTGATGGAGTCGACGATGGCGGACTTCGAGCTGGGCGGGGTGACCCGCACCCGCTCGGGCAGCGTGTTGCCCGGCGTCGCCCCGTCGAACGTGTAC
>DATEEV010000493.1:0-4572 GCA_035281005.1 Microthrixaceae bacterium
CGACCAGCAGTCGGCCGACCTCCCGCTCGCCGACGGTCTGGATGAGCGAGCCCTTGCCACCGGGGAAGAGCCGGTAGACGGTCGCTCGTGAACAGCCCGCCTCGCGGGCGATGTCGTCGAGGGTGGTCTTGGTGACGCCCCAACGGGCGATGCAGCGGAGCCCGGCTGCGAGCACGCGCTGCTCGAGGTTCCCTCCCGCCGTGGCTCCCCCCGTGCCGGCGCCGCTCATCGTGTCAACGAGCACCATCGATGAGACAATAAGACCCGTTCCGTCTCATCGGGAAGGCTCAAACGGGTGACGTCGGTCACATCGCCCCGCCCTTCTCCCGTGTCATCCTGAAAATGCGTCGTTGAGGAACGGATCCGTTCCTCAGCGCCTCAATTTCCGGAGGCGACCACGCCGGCCAGGAACTGGGTGCGGACCAGGCGGCGGACCTGGGCCTCGTCGGTCATGTCCCAGCGGCCGGGGCTGCCGATGTGGACCAGCAGCATCCGGGCCAGGTAGTCCGCGGCCTCCTCCCGCTCGAGCCCGGGCCTGAGCTCCTCGGCCTCCAACAGCTCCTGGAGGTAGTCGCGGAGCACGAGGTGGACGAGCGGCTCGGATTCGAACAGCGCCGGCAGGAACTCGTCGGGCTCCGACACCAGCAGCCGTTGGAGGAGATCGTGGGTGCGCAGCTTCTCCTGGGCCAGCATCATCCCGGCCACCAATCGGCCCTCGAGGTCCGGGATGCCCCGAACGGCTTCGGCCAGCTCGGTCCAGAACATCGACACCTCGCGGGTCACCGATTCGCGCACGAGCTGGGGGCGACCGCCGTCGAAGTACCGGTAGATGGTGGCCCGGGACACCCCCGCCTCGACCGCGACCTCCTCGAGCGCGAAGCCGCTCATCCCGCGCCGATCGATGCACGCCACGACCGCGTCCATGATCCGGTCGCGCGTCGTGACGGCGTCAGCCACCACCGACCTCTGCCGGGCGCGACCCAGGCTCACGGTCGCCATCCGCCGCGTCATCGTCTCGGGGGCCCGGTGGCGCTGCGGCATCCGCGCGCTTCTGGCGCGCGACCCGACGGAGGATCATCGGGTAGCCGACGATCGCGATCAGCGTGAAGATCCCCCACTGGACCGCGTACGACAGGTGCGGGCCATCGCCCGGCTCCGGAAGTGTCACCGTGTTGAGCAGGTCCGACTCCGTCGGCGGGATCTGATCGGAGAGCTGCAGCCAGAACGAGGCCTCGACGCCTGGGTACTGCTGGGCAAAGCGCTCGACGTCGACCCGGCTCAACTCGCTCAACGTGCCGGTCGGCGCATCGGTGGAACCGAACGTGCCCTGCTCCTGGGTCGGCATCAGATAACCGGTGACCTCGACCTCGCCGGCGGGGGGCTCGGCGCCGTCGATCGGCGGGTCGGTGTCGTCGACTGCCTGGGGGATCCAGCCGCGCACGACCAGGACCGTCGGCGAACCGTCGGAGGGCACCAACGGGGTGGCGACCCACCGACCCGGGGCACCTTCGAAGCTCCGCGACCGGATGGCGACCTCACCCGCGGGGTCGTAGGTGCCGGCGACGCGCACCGGCCGGAAGCTCGCGGCCTCGGCCCCGTCCACGTCCACGGCCGCGACCGCCTCGTCCATCGTCAGCGGTGCCGCGACGGAGTTGGCCTCGATCTGCGCGTTGCGGTCCTGGCGCTCGTCGAGGCGGCGCAACTGCCACAGCCCGAGGCTCACCATGGCCACGATCAGGGCGAGGATCAGCACGTGGGAGACGATCCACGCCGGTCGCCACAGGAAGCGGTACATCACCTCCGACGCTACCGGCGCGCCCCCGCCCCACCCCAGGCAGGGACGGGTCCGGTCACTCGGCTCACTCGACCGTCGGCAGCACGTGATCGGCGAAGCGGTCGCGGAGGTCCTTCTTCGAGAACTTCCCGACGCTGGTCTTCGGCACCTCGTCGATGAACACGACGTCGTCGGGAATCCACCACGACGCGACCCTCCCCTCGAGGTGGGCCAACACCTCCTCACGGGTGAGCTCCTCGCCGGGCTTGATCACGACGCAGGCAAGCGGACGTTCGGCCCACTTCGGATGCGCCACGCCGATCACGGCCGCCTCGGCGACCTTGGGGTGGCCCATGAGCTCGTTCTCGAGCTCGACCGAGGAGATCCACTCCCCGCCCGACTTCACGACGTCCTTGGTGCGGTCGACGAGGCGGATGTACCCGCTCGACTCGACGACGGCCACGTCACCGGTCCGCAGCCAGCCGTCCTGGAACGAGTCCGGCGAGCGCGGGTCGTCGTAGTACTCCTTCGCGATCCAAGGGCCCTTCACCTGGAGCTCGCCCGAGGTCTCGCCGTCCCAGGGAGCCTCGGTCCCGTCAGGTCCCACCACCCGGAAGTCGACCCCAACCGAGATGAGCCCCACCGTCGAGCGCAGGTCGGCGAGCTCGTCGTCGGTTCGGTCGTCGAGCGACGACTTCACCCGACACACCGCGGCGATGGGACTGGTCTCGGTCATCCCCCACGCCTGGAGGATCGGCATGCCGATCACCTCGCGGAAGCCCTCCGACAGCGACCGCGGCACCGCCGAGCCGCCGCATGGAATCGCGCGGATGTGAGAGGTGTCGCGGCCCTTCAGCTCGGGCAGCACCCCCATCCAGATCGTCGGCACCCCGGCCGCGACCGTGACCTTCTCGGTCTCGATCAGCTCGGCCAGCGTCGTCGGCGTGAGGTCGGGCCCGGGCATGACGAGCTTGGCCCCGCACGCCACCGCGGCATGAGCCAGCCCCCACGCGTTCGCGTGGAACATCGGCACCACCGGCAGGATCGTGTCGCGCTCGCTCGCACCCAGCGAGTCGGCGGTCAACGCGCCCATCGTGTGCAGGAACGTCGACCGGTGCGTGTACACGACGCCCTTCGGGTTCCCCGTCGTGCCCGACGTGTAACACATCGATGCCGCCCGCCATTCGTCGTCCACCGTGAACTCGACCGGGTCCGCGGCTGCGAGCAGCGACTCGTACTCGTGGACCTCGAAGCCGTTCGGCGCCGAGCCCGGGACCTCGCCCCGACCGTCGTCCATCACCACGACCTGGCGCACGGTGGTGAAGGTCTCGAGCAGCGGCCACAGCAGGGCCACCAACGACGAGTCGACGAAGACGACCTCGTCCTCGGCATGGTTCGCGATGTAGGTGAGCTGCTCGGCGAAGAGCCGGATGTTGAGCGTGTGAAGCACCCGACCGCCGCAGGGCGCCGCGAAGTACAGCTCGAGGTGACGTGCGGTGTTCCACGCGAACGTGGCGACCCGACCGTCGTCGCTGATCCCGAGCTGATCGATGACCCCGCCGAGCCGCCGGGTCCGCTCGGCCCACTCCCCGTAGTTCGTCCGCTCGAGCCCCCGGGCGGTGTTCGTCACGATCTCCTTCTCGGGAAAGAGCCGCTCGGCTCGCCGGAAGAAGTGCGGCAGCGTGAGTGCGCCGTCCTGCATCGAACCCTTCATGGTGGTTCCCCCCTGTCGACATGACTACGACGGTTGGCAGCGTAGGCTCCCGCAGGGATGGAGCAGCCCGACGAGTCGGCAGAGCAGGCCGACTCGAGCCAGCAGGTCGATTCGACGATCCTCGATCCGGATGCGCAGGACGTCGACGGGCCGTCCTACACCTGGACCGACCACGACCTCGCCGAGGCGCGACGCGTCCCACGGTGGGTCCTGCCGCTGCTCGTGCTCCCGATCATCGGGCTCGTGGTGGCCAACAACGTCGGCGCGATCTGGCTGACCAACGGCCTCGAGGAGAGCAACCGCGGCCTGCTGGAGCACCCCCTCCTCATCCTCGCCCTGAACTCGACCAACAAGATGTTGCTGGCGACCGGATTCCAGACCGACGCCATCGGCTTCTACCCCGTCGCGGGGATCCGGCTGCTGATCCCCGATCCGCTCTTCTACCTGCTCGGCGCGCTCTACCGCCGCCCCGCAATCCGCTGGGGGCGCGGCGTCTACCCCGGAGCCGATCGACTCTTCGACCTCTTCGAGGCCGAGGACCACCGCGGCGTCCGCCGGCTGCTCGACGTCCTCGTGCTGATCATGCCCAACAACCCGGTGTCACTGCTCGCCGGCGTGGCGGGCATGCCGTTTCCCCGGTTCCTCGTCCTCAACATCACGGGCACCATCGGCCGGCTGCTGATCTTCCGACAGCTCAGCTTCGCGTTCCGCGACGAGATCCAGGACTTCATGGGGTTCCTCGCCCGCTACCAGAGGTGGGCGCTGATCATCACCGTCGTCGTGGTGGTCATCAGCTTCGTCGTCCAGGCGCGCCGGATGGTGTCGTCGACCGAGGCCCTCGCCGACGAAGACTGACGGCCGACCGACGGCCTCGACGGTCCGCCGGGCTCAGAGGCCGAGCATCGGGTCGAGCCCGATCGTGACGCCCGGATGGTCGGCCACCGCCTTCACGGCGAGGATCACGCCCGGCATGAACGACGTGCGGTCGATCGAGTCGTGGCGGATCGTCAACGTCTGGCCGGTCGTGCCGAGGATGACCTCCTGATGGGCGACCATGCCGCGCATCCGCACGGCGTGCACGCGG
>DATEEV010000494.1:0-4543 GCA_035281005.1 Microthrixaceae bacterium
CCGGATGTTCTCCTCGACGCTGACGTCCTCGAACAGCTCGAGTGATTGGAACGAGCGTCGAAGCCCGAGCCGGGCCCGCTTCGTGGCGTTCAGCCCGTCGATGCGCTGTCCGTCGAGGGTGATCGAACCGCCGCTGGCGGCGACGAATCCGGTCACCGCGTCGATGAGCGTGGTCTTGCCCGCGCCGTTCGGCCCGATCAGGCCGACGACCTCACCGGGGTTGACCTCCAGCGAGACGTCATCGACGGCGACCACCGAGCTGAAGCGCACGGTCAGACCCGTGATCGACAGCGTCGCCGCCTTCACCGGCTCGACCTCCGCCGGCGGCAGGGGCTGGTGCTCCTTGTGCCGGGCGACCAGATGGAGCTTCTCCCACAGCCAACGCGGGTGGGCCAGCACGTCGGCGATGCCGTTCTGGTGGACGATCAGGATCACGAACATCAGCAACGACCCGAGGATGAGGTCCCACCCGTCGAGGTTGAGCACGTCCTCGGTGATGCGGGTGCCGAGGCCGCCGATCGCGTTCGGCGCCGCGAACACCGCACCGACCGCGAACCCGAGGCCGCCGATGACGGCGTAGCCGAGGGCGCTGATCGAGGCGAAGACGTTGAACTCGGCCGCGTAGGTGATGATCTGGCCCCGGAACCCCACGAGGATCCCGGCCACCGCGGCCAGGCCGGCGGAGACGGCGAAGGCATACAGCTTCACGCCGAACACCGAGATGCCCAAAGAGGCTGCCGCGCGCTCGTTGGTCCGCACCGCGATCAGCCGTCGACCGGTGCGCGACCGGCGGAGGTTGGCCACGAGCAGGGCGAGGAGCACGAACGCGACGAGGCTCACCGCGGCCCAGGCGTGGGGATGGTTGAAGGCGTCGACCTTCATGCCGAACAGTTCGACGGTCCCGATGCGCGTCCCCCCGTCGAGCACGTCGCCCAGATAGTTGGGGTTGGCGAAGACGACTTCGGAGGTGAGGTACCCGAGGCCGAGGGTGACCACGGCGAGGTTGACGCCGCGGGTCCGCAGGGCGGGCAACGCGAACACCAACCCGACGGGGATCGTGAGCAGCACCCCGAGGAGGATCGCCAGCTCGGTCGGAACGTCGGCGCGGACGAACTGGCCGGCGATCAGTGCGCCGATCCCGGCGAGCGCCCATTGGGCGAGGGAGATCTGGCCGGCGTAGCCGGTGAGCACCACGATCGACAGGACCATGATGCCGGTGGCGATGGAGATGTAGGTGGCCTGCGCCCAGGTGTCGTCCATCACGCCGAACAGCAGCGCGAGGACCACGGCTGCGCCGAGGAGCACGCCTCTGACGTTGATCTGACCGGTGCCGAGCTTCGGCAACCGCGTCGCGACGTGAGATCGCAGCGGCAGGCCGCGGCCGCGAACGACGACCACGAGGAAGATCACGAGGAAGGCGGGCATCCGGGGGAGGCCGGTGATGACGTCCTGGTGGAGGAAGTCGGTGATGTCGCCGCCGTAGAGGGTCGCCATCGCCTCGCCGACCCCGATGATCAAACCTCCGACGAGGGTGAGTGGGAACGAGTGGAAGCCGCCCAGCAGGGCGGCGCCGAGCCCGGCGACGGTGACCACGACCGTGAACGTGACGGCGGAGAGCCCGGTGAGCGGTGCGGCGAGCACGGCGGCGAAGCCGCCGAGCATGCCGCCCATCGTCCAGGTCAGCGCCGCGAGGCGGTCGGGCGACCAGCCGAGGGTCTGCACCGCGCGTTCGTTCTGGGCGCTGGCGTTGATGGCGAGCCCGACGCGGGTGTAGCGGGTCCACCCCCAGAGCCCGAAGGTGATCACCAGGGTGATCACGAACAGGTAGATCCTCTCCTCCTGGACGACGATGTCGCCCACCTTGAACACGTCGTTGGGGAGGTACGCGTCGACCGGCTGGTTGGCGACCCCGTATCGCTTCACGACGACGGCCTGCAGCAGCCCGAGGAGGCCGATCGTCGCGATCACGCGGACGATCGCGGCGGCGTGGCGCAACGCCCGGAGGATGATCGCCTGGAACGCGAACGACACCAGGCCGCCCGCGACCACCGCGACGGCGATGGCCGGCCAGGTGTCCCACTCCTGTCGGCCCTGGAGCTCGATGAACGCGATGTAGGCCGCGAACGTGCCGACGGCCCCTTGCGCGAAGTTGACCAGGCCTGAGCCGCGGTAGATGAGCACCGCGCCCTGCGCGAACAACGCGTAGGTGGCACCGGCGCCGAGGCCGATGATCAGGAACTGGAGGAACGACTGCACCTCACCGGCCTCCGTGGGGGGTCATGGTCTTTGAGATCGGGCGAGAGGCCGGACGGCCTCCCACCCGGAGGTTCACGATGGACAGGGCTCGGGTGCACCGAAGATCGAGCCGCACAGCACCTCGTCGAAGCTGATCTCGGAGGTCTCGACGAAGTTCCCCTCGAGCCCGTCGACGGGGTTCTCCGCGTCCGCATCCCACTCGTAGGTGGCCCAGTGGTTGGTGCCCGCCCGCTTGAACAGGCCCGGATGGTCGGTGTTCGGCGTCCAGTTCTCGCCGCCGAACATGTCGAGCATCGGTACGTCCTTCGCCGCCTGGAGCATGGCGGTCATCCCTTCGCGGGTGAACTCGGTCATGCCCGAATCGCGAATCATCTTGAGCGTGGCGTACAGGCCGATCCACGACCGCATCGGGCTCGCCTTGAGGTTCCCGGGCTGAAGGGCCTCTTCACCCGAGGCGGCGAGGTCGGCCCGGAGCGCGTCGTAGATCGGCAGGTCGGCCGTCGCCGGCGCGAACGACCACAGGAACGCCATCTGCGAGGCGAAGTCTCCGAGCTCGGTGACCGTTGCATGCGGGAACGTGCCGAGGCTCGAACCGATGAGCAGGTCGGTGCTGAGCTGCTGGCCGGCCTTCACGACCTGGATGGCCTCCTGTTCGCCGAGGGCCAGGGTCACGCCACCCGCTCCGGCCTCCTGGGCCGCGAGGATGAACTGGGTGAAGTCGGTGGTCCCTGCCGGCACGCCGACGTCGAGGGGGAACGTCGCCTCACCCTCGTAGATCCCCTCGATGATGCCCTTCAGGGCAGAGGCCGCGGCGAGATCGACACGGATGAGGCCGATCTCGGTCACGTCCTTGGCGATCAGCGCGGTGGGAAGGAGGAAGGTCACGCCGGTGCCGGAGGCGTCCAGCGGGTAGGCGTTCGGATCGTCCCAGTCGACGTTGGTCACGTTCGAGGCGATCCGTGGGATCTTCGCGGTGGTCATCGCCTCGGAGACTTCCTCCTGACCGGCCGTCCCCTGATCGTTGACGGTCGCGACCACCCCGGCCTCGTCGACCGTGCGCACGCAGCCGATCGCCTGGTCGGTGTTGGCACCGTCGTCGCAGACGGTGACCTCGATGCACGAGCCGTTGGCGCCGCCGCGTTCGTTGAACGCCGTCGCCGAGGCCTCGAGCGCGTCGGCCTGATCCTTGAGCGACAGGACCGGCGACTCGAAGACCGTCATCAGGCCGAGCTCGAGCGGCGGCTTCGACTCGTCGCACGGGCCGTCGTCCCAGAGGCCGATCGCGGCGTAGTCGATGTCCTCCTGCGTTGCGGCACTGCCGCCGTCGTCGGAGTCGCCGGCGTCGTCGTCGGAGTCGCCGCATGCTGCCGCGAACAACGTCAGCGACAGCAGCACCACGAGCAGTCGGGCAAAGGTCTTCGACATCGTGCTCTCCCCTTCGGGCGGCGATCCCCCCGCCCAGGTCGTCATCAGGACATCACCGCGCTGGTGGCGCGAAGCACATTCTCAATTGCGAAGAGGGACTCTATCCTCCGCAACACCCATGCGCAGTACGCCGGTGCGTGTGCGGAGGTGTGCAAAGGTCAGGAGAAAGAATCCCATGGGCGGACCGTACTGCCGGGTGCCGGCGCGCGCTCCAGGGCGGGCTCGTTCTGATGCGCTCCTCGTCGAGACGCTTCTACGCTGCGACACGATGAGCACGATCGAGACACCGACGTTCTGCCGCTTGTGCGAGGTGAACTGCGGTCTGGTCGCGACGACGACCGACGGGCGGCTCACGTCGGTGCGTCCCGACAAGGGCCATCCGGTCACCGCGGGTTACGCCTGCAAGAAGGGATTGCTGGCGGTCGACGTGCAGAACGATCCGGACCGCCTCGACCAGCCCCAGATCCGAACCGCCGACGGCTTCGAGTCCGTCGGATGGGACCGGGCGATCGACGTCGTCGCCCAGCGACTGCGAGCGATCATCGATGAGAGCGGACCGTCCTCGGTCGCGCTCTACCTCGGGAACCCGAACGCCTTCAACGCCAGCGCTGCCCTTGCGTCCGGGATGTTCTTGACCATGCTCGGCTCGGACCGGCTGTTCTCGGCGGCCACGCAGGACTGCTCCAACAAGTTCGCCGTCAGCGAGATCCTCTACGGATCGGCCGAGATCCACCCGATCCCCGACGTCGACCGCACCGACTTCCTGCTGCTGATCGGGACCAACCCGCGGGTCAGCAAGGGGTCGTTCCACTCGATGGGTGATCCGATCGCCGCGCTGAAGGCCGCCGAGGCGCGCGGCGCG
>DATEEV010000495.1:0-2581 GCA_035281005.1 Microthrixaceae bacterium
AGGTGGTCGAAGACGACCTCCGGTGGAGCCTCGATGTCGATCGATGTCGCGAACTCAGCCACGTTGACCTCTTCTCTTGTCGGCAGTCTTCTTCTCTGTGGACTTCCTGGCGGATGTCTCCGCCGCGGTCTTGAGGGCGGCGAGTCTTTCCGGCCAGAACCCCTCGACGAACTGGCGCACCACATCGAACCCGTCGACCCGCACCAGGAACAGGTGACGGGTGCCGTCGCGGGTCTCGGTGACCAGGCCGGCGCCACGGAGCACGCGGAGGTGGTGAGACACGGCCTGCTGGCTCATGTCCATCTCGTCCGCAATCTCGCCGACGGCGCGTGGTGAGTCACGGACGACCGCGAGGATCGCCCGCCGGTTCCCGTCGGCCAGCGCTCGCAGCGTCGCGTCGAGCGGGATCGGCTCGGCGCTCACCGTGCCCTACCCCAGAGGGGCTTTCGCCCCAGGAACGCGACCACGCGATCCGACGGGGTGTCGCCGATGCCCAGGTCGGCCGCGAAGTTCTCGCCGCGGTTGGCGTCGACGGCCGGTGCGAAATCGAGAACTGGCACCGCCAGGGACTCGGGGATGTCGGGCGCCTCGCCGCTGGCCTGTCCGATGTCCCAGCCGTGCACGACGACCTCGAGCAGGGTGACCGACGCGGCGTTGGGCGCGGGCACCGAACCGAACGGCAACTCGATGGTGCGGTCCATGACACCGCGCGACGCCCACGCACGCCGATTCCGCTCGGCCAAGGCCGCGACGGCGACGTCCCAACGCCTCGATCCCATTGGCGACACGTCGGACTCCCCGAGCGTCTCGGCCTCGATCGCCTCTGTGAGCATCGTCATCGACTCGATCGTGTGGTCGAGCAGTTCCTCGAGGTCCCAGAGACTGCAGGGCGTCGGCAGATCGAGCTGGTCAGGGGTCACGGCGGCGACGCGCGCCGCGGTCCAGGCGAAGCCATCGTCGATGAGCTGGGTGATCTCCATGTCTCAATACAAGCAGATACTTGTACAAGCGTCAATGGGTCGAACTCACCGCTGTCGATGGCGGTCCTGGAGCGAACGAGTGGCGTACCGAAGGTGAGCCGGTGTGGCGACGCCGGGGGCGTACGTGCCGTGGTCGAGCTTCACGACGCGACCGGCACGCACCTCAGTGCGCAGCGCGTCCGACACCGCCTGGGTGGGACGGCCTCGCAGCTGGTGGCCGGCGAGCTCGAGCAGCGCCACGATGTCGCTGACCTTCATCGCCCGGCGATGCTGGTGCAGCATCAGGCAGATCGCATGGCGGAGGTGGTGGCGGACGAGTTCGTGGGCCATGGACGGAACGTACCGACGGACACCGACACCGGTTGCGGGCCATCTCGACGGGGAGCGGTGCCGGCACACCGTTTCGGTGCGTCCTGTTGCGACTTGCGACTTTTCACAATGGGCATGTGAAAAGTCGCAAGTCGCACGATGTCGCACGGAACGACCAGCTCACTGCCGAGGGCAGGCGACGAGGCGATCAGAGGGTCGCGTTCGGGGTGCGGCACGATGGGGCAATGACCACCAACGACGAGGAGTTCGAGGTCGAGCTCCGCTGGAGGGAACGGGTCATCTACTGGGAGGGCTCACACGGCTTCGAGTTCGAGGGAGCATGGGGAGGCGCTCCGAGGTACACGATCGTCCCCAACGAGCAGGACTGGGACGAGCAGGTCCCCCCTTGGATGCGAGGTCGGCGCGACGAGATCGTGCGCCGACTCGACAATTACCCCGCTGAGGAGGTCACGACCGAGGGCTACCACGACTGGGGTTCCCCCGGGGCACGCGAGCACACGCGTGACGTCTGACCCGCGACGACCTCAGACGGTCGCGATGGGCGTGACGGGTGAGCCCACGATCCCGGGCAGGCGCAGCGGCGGTGCCGTGAGCAGGAAGCGGCTGCGGTCGTGCTCGCGCAGCCAGGCCGCCAGCTCGTGGAGGTACCAGAGCTCGCCCAGCGGCACGCCGAGCTTGAACAGGCACAGGTGGTGGATCGGCAGGAACGAGTGCCGGCTCGGATCTCGGTCCTTGCCGAGCAATCCCTCGACGGCGTAGTTGTCCGCGACCAGCGCGGAGATCTGCGAGTCGACGATCCACTCGAGCAACGACTCATCGTGCGCGTCGAGGTAGGAGCAGGTCGTGAAGATCTCACGCGGGTCCGGATCCTTGTCCCATTCGAGGACCTTGGTCGCGAAGCCGGTGTGCAACAACAACATGTCGCCCGGCTCCACGACGACGTCGTCGGCCGCCATGATCTCCTCGAGCGTGGCGCGGTTCACCGGCTTCCAGTCGTGGCCGAGGTGGTGGGCGAGGTCGACGAGCACTCCGCGGCCCTGCACCCCGTGGAACGCCATGTGCTCGAGACCGAGGTGCCTGGCGAACGACGCGTGGCCACTGCCATCGCCGCGAGCGTCCGCGCTCGGTCCGACGAGGTCGACCCCCGCGCGGTAGCCGTTGTAGTACACGGCCTCCTCGACACCGTCGCCGTCGGCGTCGAACTCGGCGCCGACGTGGGCCAGGGAGTCCCACTGCGTCGAGTACTGCAGCGACAACGTCACGACGTCGTC
>DATEEV010000496.1:0-6498 GCA_035281005.1 Microthrixaceae bacterium
TGGACGTGGACCGCGGGCGGCAGCACCAGCCGGGCCAGCGCGATGGCTTCGAGGTAGTCGTCGGGTGGGCAGGGCGGGGCGGCGTGCATCGCGGTGTCGGGCTTGGGGAGGAAGTTCTGGACGATCACCTCCTGCACGTGACCGTGTCGACGATGCGATGCCGCGATCGCCTCGAGCGCGGCCAGGCGGTCGCTGCGGGTCTCACCGATCCCCACGAGGATGCCGGTGGTGAACGGTATCGACAGCTCGCCCGCGGCCTCGAGGGTGGCCAGGCGGCGCTCCGGCGTCTTGTCGGGCGATCCGCGGTGGCAGGCGAGATCGGGTCGCAGCGACTCGATCATCATTCCCTGGGACGGGGCGACCTCGCGGAGCGCCGCGAGCTCGTCGTGGTGCAGGGCCCCCGCATTCGCATGGGGAAGCAGTCCGGTCTCGTCGAGCACGAGCCGACACATCGCGACGAGGTAGTCGATCGTGGTCGCGTAGCCCCGTGCCGCGAGCCAGTCGGCGGCGACGGGATAGCGCAGCTCGGGCCGCTCGCCGAGGGTGAACAACGCCTCGTGGCATCCGGCCTCCTGGCCCGCCCGTGCGATCGCGAGCACCTGGTCGGGGTCGAGGTACGGATGGTCGAGTCGGGCCGGCGGGCGGGCGAAGGTGCAGTAGCCGCAGCGGTCCTGGCACAACATCGTGAGCGGGATGAAGACCTTGGGCGAATAGGTGACTCGAGAGCCCCAGGTGTCGTCGCGAACGCTCGCGGCTCGCGCGAGCAGCTCAGGAAGCGGTAGATCCAGCAGCTCGACCACGACGGCCTCCAGCTCGTTCGGGGCGAGGTCGCGCCGAGGGGCGGTGGTCCGCCCCTGGGCCCGGACGGCTCGCGATGTCGGTGGGGGAGAAGGTCTGGTGGCACGAGGGGCACCAGAACCCCTGCTGCAAGGTGTGCCCGCACGGCTCGTGCACGAGCACCGTCGGAGGCCCGCCGTCGCCGGACAGGTAACGGTCGCCCCAGCGCATGAGCGCCACCAGGATCGGCGAGAGCTCGATGCCCATGTGGGTGAGCCGGTACTCGAAGCGCGGGGGGTGCTCCTGGTACGGCACCTTGGTCATGACGCCGGATTCGACGAGGCGTCGGAGCCGGTCGGCGAGCACGGGCCGCGCGATGTCGAGGTCGCGTCGGAAGTCGTCGAAGCGGCGGATGCCGCGGAACGCGTCGCGCAGGATCAGGATCGACCAGCGGTCGCCGAGGATCTCCAGCGATCGGGCGATGGAGCAGGCAGGTGTCTCGTCGGTCCCAGCCTCGTCGGTCCCAGGGCGATCCACCCGCGACAACCTAGGTGGGTTCGGATCTCGAACCAAGTCAGTTCTGTTCGCGAACTGTCTCGATGGTGAGCAGCGGACCTGACGGGCGGGGCGTGGGTGGGTCATCATTCGCCCATGGAGCAGATCGTGGTCGGCCTCGACGGATCCGATGTGAGCTGGCGCGCCCTCGATGCCGCCGCCGAGATCGCCGTGGCGTCAGGCGGTGCCCTGACGGCGGTCCACGCCGATCATCTGCCCAGACGGGCAGCGTGGGGTTTCGGGTCGTCGCTCGGCGAGACGGTGGTGGCCGAGGAGGAGCTCGAGACGAAGCTCGCCGCGGAGCTGCGCGAGCGCAACTCCCGAGAGCACCTCGAGATCGGCCTCATCGTGGTGAAGGACAAGCCCGCGGACGCGCTGATCGCGGCGGCCGACCGCGTCGACGCCGACCTCATCGTCGTCGGACATGCCGGAGCGGGCGGGGCCCATTCGTGGCTCGGCTCGGTGAGCAACGCCGTGGTGCACCGGGCAACCCGATCGGTGCTCGTGGTCCGATAGCCGGCCTCGTCCCGACGGCCAGCGGGCCGACCCGACCGGTCAGCCCAGCGAGCGGGCCTTCTCGCCCAGGCTCGCGAGCACCTCGGTGAAGCTCTTCTCGAAGGCGGCCACGCCCTCGTCCTCGAGGACCCGGGCGACGTCGTCGAGGTCGATCAGGGCCCCGAGTCGGGCCCACCGCTCGCGGGCGGCGTCGGGATCGGCATCGACCGTGCGCGCCACCGTCCCGTGGTCGTCGAAGGCCTCGAGGGTCGCTTCCGGCAACGTGTTCACGGTGTGGGGCCCGATGAGTGTGTCGACGTAGAGCGTGTCGGGGTACTCGGGGTTCTTGGTCGACGTCGAGGCCCACAACGGCCGCTGGACCCGAGCCCCTCGCGCCGTCAGAGCCTCCCATCGCGGGCCTGTGAACTGCTCGAGGAAGAGGGCATAGGCGAGCTGGCCCTGGGTGACCGCGGCGGTGCCTCGCAACAGCATCGCCTCCGCACTGCCCTCGGCCTCGAGGCGTCGATCCACCTCGGTGTCGACCCGGCTGATGAAGAACGACGCGACGCTCGCGACCCCTGACAGGTCGCCGTCGCAGCGCTCGAGGCCGGAGAGGTACGCCTCGATCACCTCGGCGTAACGGGCGAGGCTGAAGATGAGCGTGACGTTGATGCTGCGACCTTCCGACACCATCGTCTCGATCGCCGCGACTCCTTCGGCCGTCGCGGGGATCTTCACCAACAGGTTCGGTTCGGCGATCAGGTCGTCGAGGTGTCGCGCCGCGGCCTCGGTGCGGTCGCGGTCGCGGGCGAGGCCCGGGTCGACCTCGACCGAGACGTAGCCGTCCTCGCCGTCGGAGCTGTCGTGCACCGGACGAAGCAGTCGCAACGCCTCGCGGATGTCGGCAACGACGAGCTCCCAGTAGGCGTCGTCGACGCTGGACCCGCTGCCGACCAGCGTTCCGAGCTGTTCGTCGTAGGCGTCGCCGGTCTCCATCGCCTTCTGGAAGATCGACGGGTTCGAGGTGATGCCGCGCACCCCGCGTTCGACCCACTTCTCGATCTCGCCCGAGGTGATCCAGCCCCGCTTGAGGTTGTCGAGCCACGGGCTCTGACCACACTGTGCATGGAGGTCCTCGAGTCGGCTCATCAGTCCGCTCCTTCCACATCGACGAGTGCCGCGGCCCGGTCCGCGACGTTGGTGGCGGTGATCCCGAGCTCGCGCATGACCACGTCGCCCGGCGCCGACGCCCCGAACCGGTCGATGGACACCACGTCGTCGGCCCAGCGGTGCCAGCCGAGGTTGACCTGAGCCTCGACGGCGAGGGTGGGGATGTCGGGAAGCACCTCGGCCTGGTAGGTCTCGGGCGTCTGCTCGAACCATTCCCAGCACGGCATCGAGACGACCCGAGCCACCACACCGCGTGATTCGAGCTCGCCGACCGCGTCGAGCGCGACCGCCACCTCGCTGCCGGTGGCGACGAGTGTCACGTCCGCGTCCTCGCGCTCGACCAGCACGTACGCGCCCCGCGCGACGCCCTCGGCCGTGGTGCCGTCGAGGACCGGCAGGTTCTGGCGCGACATGATCAGAGCGACGGGGCCCGTGCCCTCGATCGCGATGCGTGCCGCCGTCGCACACTCGTTCGCGTCGGCCGGGCGCACGACGGGCAACCCAGGGATCGCTCGCAGCGCCGCGACGTGCTCGACGGGTTGGTGCGTCGGACCGTCCTCGCCGACACCGACCGAGTCGTGCGACCAGGCGAAGATCACCTTGGTGCCCATCAGCGCGGCGAGGCGCACGGCCGGTCGCATGTAGTCGGAGAACACCAGGAAGGTGCCGCCGACCGGCAGGAGCCCTCCGTGGAGCGCCATGCCGTTCATGACCGCGCCCATCGCGTGCTCGCGGATGCCGAAGTGGATGAGGCGCCCGGCGGGCTCGGCCGCCGACAGCGGCGTCGCACCCTTCAGCATCGTGCCGGTGTTGCCGGTGAGGTCCGCTCCACCTGAGACCAGCCCGGGCACGGTGTCGAGCACCGCGGTGAGGGTGGCGGCGAGCGCGACGCGGGTGGCGACCTTCTCGCCCGGCTCCCAGCGCGGCACCGCGTCCTCGAACCCGGGCAGTGGCGCCGACGCGAGCGATGCCTCCCACTCATCGGCGCGGTCGCCGAGCACCTCGGTCAACGCCTTCTCCCAGGTCTCACGGGCGTCACGGCCACGTCCGCCGGCCTCGCGGTAGAACGCGAGGACGTCGTCGGGCACGTAGAAGGCCTCGTCGGGGGGCAGACCCATCTTGGTCTTGGTGGCCGCGATCTCGTCGGCCGAGAAGCACAGGCCGTGGGCGGCGGGGTCATCGGTGTGTGCATCCGACGGGAAGGCGATGTGGGTGCGGACCACGACCAGTGACGGTCGGTCGGTGACCTCGCGCGCCGCCCGCAACGCTCCCTCGAGCGCCGAGAGATCCTCGCCGGACTCGCCGAGCTCGATCACGTGCCAGCCGTAGGCGCGAAATCGCGTCGCCGCGTCGTCGGAAAGGGTCAGCTCGGTCGGGCCGTCGATCGAGATGTGGTTGTCGTCGTAGACCATGCAGAGGTTGCCGAGGCCCAGGTGGCCTGCAAGCGACGCCGCCTCGTGGCTCACGCCCTCGGAGAGGTCTCCGTCGCTGCAGATGCCCCAGATGTGGTGATGGCACGCCTCGGGACCGAAGCGGGCTTGCAGCGAGCGTTCTGCGATCGCCATGCCCACTGCGTTGGCGAAGCCCTGGCCGAGGGGGCCGGTCGTGACCTCGACGCCGGGGGTGTGGTGCACCTCAGGGTGGCCCGGGGTGAGGCTGCCCCACTGGCGGAAGTCGCGGAGGTCGTCGAGACCGACGCCGAATCCGCAGAGGTGCAACATCGCGTACTGGAGGATCGAGGCGTGCCCGCAGGACAGCACGAACCGGTCACGATCCGGCCAGTCGGGATGGTCGGAGTCGTAGCGCATCACGCGGGTGAACAGGACATGGGCCAGCGGAGCCAGCGCCATCGCCGTGCCCTGGTGACCCGAGTTCGCGGCGTGGGGCGCGTCCATCGCGAGGGCCCGGACGACGTCGATCGCTCGGCGTTCCAACTCTGGATCCACCTTGTGCTCGCCCACTCCGTGCCTGCTCTCCGCGCCGGCCGTGGGCGCATCAGGGGATGTCTGCCGACGAGGTTAGTGGTCGCCCCCGACGCCCCGGCCAGCCATGACTGGGTCGACCAGGAGGATCAGCCGAACAGGGCGAGCGAGGCCGTGAAGCCGTGGAGGAAGTTGCGGCCTCCGACCGGACCGACCTCTCCAGCACAGAACATCCCGGCCAGGCCGAGACCGCCGATCTGTTCGGCCACCACCGACGCGTCGTGGTCGGGGACGCCGAAGAGCCGGCTCCCGCGACCGTTGCAGGTGAACATGAGCGCACCCTGCGCGGAGCGCCCGGCCATCAAGGCCTCGAGGTCCTCATGGGCCGACACCGCGTCGCGTAACTGGAACTGCACCGTCTGGCCCACCTCGACGTTCGCGCCGACCGCCACCGCCCCGACCTCGCGGTCGGCCCCGAGTACGCCGCGGATGAGGAAGTCGCCCCGTCCGAAGTCCGCCCGGTGCTCGTCGATGACCAGGCCGACGTGGAGGCCCTGCGCGGCGAGCTGTCGCTCCTCGGGCGTCAACGCCTCGATCTGGCCCATCAGTCGATCGAGGGCCTGGCTGCCGGCGAGCTCGTAGATGATGTTGCCCTCGCCGCGGGTGACCGTGAGGGGGTGGCCGAAGGGCCGGCATCCCTGACTGACGACCGGGGTCACGGGGACCTCGGCCGGGAGCAGCACCCCGACCGCACCGTCGCGGAACAACTCGTCGTCGAGCCCGAGGACGTTGCCGCCCGGCCCACGAGCCGATGAGGCCGCGCCGCCGATCACCGAGAGCCCCGGCGCGTGATCGGCGAGCTGGCCGAGCAGCGCCTCGACCGGGAACGAGAACGGGTCGGCGAGCAACAGGAGGTGACCGTCGCGGCCGGGCAGCGTCGTGGCTCCCGACAGGATCGTCTCGCCGGTGCCACCGTCGAACGCCTCGAGCCGAACCGGCTCGACCTCGACCCCGAAGCGCGCGGCCCACACCGCGAGGCCGGCCACTTCCTCGACCTCGCGCGCACCGCCCAGCACCCCGACCGCACTGACGGTCAGCAGCACCCGGGGGTTGAGCAGCGAGCGGATGCTGCGAGTGACGTCCTCGAGTGCACCGACGTGGGGGCCGGTGGCGAAGATGATCGCCACGTCGGGTGTCGTGCCGATCCGTTCGAGGATCTCACCGGCGCATTCGCCGACCGCATGCGTCGCGAGCGGGTGCTCGGACACGGTGGCCGCGATGGACATCAGTGTGCCGCCCGGCCCTCAGGCCTCGAAGATCGAGTAGGGGACCACGATCACCGGGCCCATGTCGAGGCGGCAGTGCGCCTCGACGATGCCGGGGCTGGCGAACTCCATCTCCGCGCGGACGAGAGAGCGGTTGAACTTCCCCGGCTCGACCTGGAGCGGCTGCACGTTGCGTGCGATCTGCTCGCCGTCGCGCTCGAAGCGGACCTCGAGCACCGCGTCGGGCCTCGCGTCGGGCGGGTTGTGCACGATGACGCACAGGTGCGGAGCCCACACGAACGGGAACGGGCCCG
>DATEEV010000497.1:0-3898 GCA_035281005.1 Microthrixaceae bacterium
CCACGACCACCACGGCCGCGCCCACCACCACCACGACCACCACGGCCGCGCCCACCACCACCACGACCACCACGGCCGCGCCCACCACCACGACCACCACCGCACCAGGACCGACCGGGACGACCACGACGACCCTGCCGACCGGCGGGTCCGACATGGTCGAGGTCGACGTCCACCGCTTTCGTTACCACACGGCCGGTCTCGTGCAGGGTGACTTCCAGATCGTCGACGACCCGACTGGGGTCGCCTCCGTCACCGGTCAAGGGAAGATCCCAGGCGCCAACGGCGGCGAGGCAACGCTCTCGGTGAACCTGACTCGGAGCCTGTTCTGGACGTTCGGGTCGATCAGCATCGACGACCCCACGGCCGGCATCTCCTTGACCGGCTACCAGGCGTTCGGGCCGCCCCTGAAGAGGTTCGGCAACAGCGTGGCCGTGCATGGCTCGTGGTTCATGTTCGACTGGAACAAGGGATTCCGGCCCTACACGATCAGCGCCACCATCACCGACAACGGCTGATGGCCCCGGCGTGACCGCGCCGGCTCACACCTCGAGCAGGATCGTCACCGGTCCGTCGTTGACGAGCTCCACGCTCATGTCCGCGGCGAACCTGCCCGTGGCCACCGTCGCGCCATGCGCTCGTAGCGCGGCGACCACCGCCTCCACGAGGGGTTCGGCCACGTAGCCCGGCGCCGCCGCCACGAAGGATGGCCGTCGACCCCTCCGAGCGTCGCCGTAGAGCGTGAACTGGCTCACCACCAGTACCTCCAGCCCCTCGTCGGCTGCAGAGCGGTTCATCGCCCCCGCATCGTCGGGGAAGATGCGCAACGTCCAGACCTTGTCCGCCAGGCGTTCCGCCGACGCCTCGTCGTCACCGTGGGTCACGCCGACGAGCACGCACAGGCCCCGGCCGATCGCGCCCACCCTGTCGCCGTCGACGTGAACCGCAGCCTCGCTCACCCGTTGCACCACAGCTCTCACGGAGGCTCCCCCTTCGTCCCCACTCATCCGACAGCCGCTCACCAAACGTCACCGCTCCATCGCCCCTCTCGGGTCATCTCGTCCCGCGGGGGACAGGGGGTGGTTTGACCACATGGCCGGCCGGAAAGGAAGCTATGCGGTCATGCGCCCCGGCACGGACACTTCTCAGCGTCGTCCGGGGGCAGATGATCCGCTACGGATCGCCTACCTGACCTATCGGGGCAAGCCCCACGTCGGCGGCCAGGGCGTCTACACCCGCCACCTCACCAAGGCGATCTCCGATCTCGGCCACCACGTCGAGGTGCTCTCGGGCCAGCCCTACCCCATCGTCGACGCACGGGTCCCGTTGCACGAGCTGCCGAGCCTCGACATCTACAACGACCATTTCCCGATGCGGATGCCGGCGGTCTGGGAGCTGAAGAACTGGACCGACTGGGCCGAGGTGACCGCCTTCTCGACCGGCACCTTCCCCGAGCCACTGGCCTTCTCGCTGCGGGCGTGGAACCACCTGCGTCCTCGGGTGGACGACTTCGACCTCGTCCACGACAACCAGTGCCTCGGTTACGGGCTCCTCGCCATCGAGCGCGACGGCCTGCCCGTCCTGGGCACGATCCATCATCCGATCACGGTCGACCGGCGCATCGAGATGGAGCACGCCGAGACCCGGTGGCAACGCCACTCGAAGGCCCGCTGGTACGCATTCACCAAGATGCAGACCCGCGTCGCTCGACGGCTGCGGCGGATCATCACGGTGTCGCAGAACTCGTTCGACGACATCTGCCGCACCCACCTCGTCGACCCCGGCAAGCTCCACATCGTGCCCGTAGGTGTCGACCCCGACCTGTTCTCTCCGATGCCGGGCGTGACGCGTCGACCCCGTCAGATCATCTCGACCGCCTCGGCGGACGTGGCCATGAAGGGACAGCGATTCCTGCTCGAGGCCCTGGCCAAGCTCCGCACCGAGTATCCCGACCTCACCCTCGTGATCATCGGTCGACTCAAGGACGGCTCGGTGGCCCAGCGCACCATCGAGGCCCTCGGCCTCTGGGACGCGGTCGAGTTCGTCTCCGGCGTGCCTGACGAGCGCATCGTCGAGCTCTACAACGAGTCGTCGTGCGCCGTGGTGCCCTCCCTGTACGAGGGGTTCTCCCTCCCGGCCATCGAGGCGATGTCGACGGGCTGCCCGCTCGTGGCCACCACCGGCGGCGCCCTCCCCGAGGTCACGGGCACCGACGGCGACACGTGCATCGCGGTCGAGCCCGCCAACAGCGACGCCTTGGCCCTCGGCATCCGCCGGGCCCTCGACGACCCGATCGGCGCAGCCCGGATCGGCGCAGCCGGCCGGGAGCGGGTGATCACGCAGTGGAGCTGGCGGCACACGGCCGTGCGCACGGCCGACCACTACCGGGCGCTGCTGGACTCGATCCCGCCGGCGGCGACGAGCGGGAGGCGTTGAGCCGGTGCTGACCGTCGACTACGACCTGCTCGACCTCGACAAGGGCCACCTGGTGCTCGACATGGGCTGTGGCGCCGGCCGCCACGCCTTCGAGTCTCTGCGACGGGGAGCCCGGGTCGTCGCCCTCGACTACTCCTTCGAGGAGCTCGAGTCGGTGCACAGCCTCTTCTGGGCCATGGGTGAGACCGACGAGGTCCCCGACGGCTCCGAGGCGGTGTGCGTCCGCGGCGACGCGCTCCGGCTGCCCTTCAGCGACGGCACCTTCGACCGGATCATCGCCTCGGAGGTGCTCGAGCACCTCACCGACGACCGTGGCGCCCTCGCCGAGCTGACCCGGGTGCTCAAGCCCGGCGGCACCATCGCCGTGACCGTGCCCGCGTGGCTCGCCGAGAAGCTCTGCTGGTGGCTCTCGGCGGAGTATCACGCTCCCCTGGCACCCGGCGGCCACCAGCGCGTGTACACCGAGGGCGGCCTGCGGGGCCGACTGGACGAGGCCGGCCTCGAGACGGGCCCGTCCCATCGAGCCCACGCGCTGCACTCGCCGTACTGGTGGTTGCGGTGCCTCGTGGGACCGACCGACGACCGCCACCCCCTCGTGCGTGCCTACCACCGCCTCCTCGTGTGGGACATCACGGACGCGCCGTTCATCACCCGGACGGCGGATCGCCTGTTGAACCCGCTCATCGGCAAGAGCGTCGTGGTGTACGCGACCAAACCAGAACGGGAGCAACTTCGTGTGGTTGGCTGACATCGAAGGGTCCACCTCGGCGTCGGACCTCTCCGCGACCGTGGATCACATCGCGGACATCCAGCTGTCGAGCGGCATGGTTCCCTGGTACCCCGGCGGCCATGCGGACACCTGGAACCACTGCGAGGCCGTCATGGCCCTCGCGCTCGGTGGGCGACGGGCCGAGGCCGAACGAGGTCTCGACTGGTTGATCTCCACCCAGCGCGACGACGGTGCCTGGCACCAGTACTACCTGGCCGATCGCATCGAGCAGGACAAGCTCGACGCCAACTGCGTCGCCTACGTCGCGGCCGCGGTGTGGCACCACTGGCTCCTGCATCACGACCGTGGCCTGCTCGAGACGCTGTGGCCGAACGTCGAGGCGGCGATCGAGTTCGTGCTCGACCTCCAGACCCCCCGTGGCGAGATCCTCTGGGCCCGGCACGCGGATGGCACCCCGTGGTCGTTCGCGCTGCTCACCGGTTCGTCGTCGATCTGCCACAGCCTCCGCTGCGCGATCGCGATCGCCGAGGAGCTCGGTCACGAGCGGCCCGACTGGGAACTGTCGGCGGCGCAGCTGGCGAGGGTGATCCGCGACGAGCCCGACGCCTTCGCGCCGAAGCACCGCTGGGCGATGGACTGGTACTACCCGGTGCTCGCCGGTGTCATCGGCGGCGACGCCGGTCGCCAGCGGCTCGAGGAGCGGTGGGACGCGTTCGTCATGGACGGCCGGGG
>DATEEV010000498.1:0-2604 GCA_035281005.1 Microthrixaceae bacterium
AACCCTGAGGGTCCGGGAGTCGGGGATGTCTCGCGACATCACAGTGGTGCCCTCGGCGGGATTCGAACCCACGCACATGGCTCCGGAGGCCAATGCTCTATCCCCTGAGCTACGAGGGCGGGACGTCGAAGGTTAGCCCCGGGCGCCCGCGGTGGTTCCATCCCGGGATACCGCTTCGTCGGTGCGTCAGGGCCGCCGGTACCATGCCGTTCCCGCCCGACCACCGGCGGCTCCCGCCCGACCCACCCTCCCGGCCGAGGATCGACCGCGATGATCCGTGACACCCTGACCGACGCGATCCGGAGCAAGCTCGCCTCGCTCGGCGTCGACGCACCGGCGGTGATCGGCCTCGAGCAGCCGGCACGCTCCGAGCACGGGGACTGGTCGTCGAACGTGGCGCTGGCCACCGCGAAGGCCGCCGGCCGCAATCCCCGCGAGCTCGCCCAGGAGCTGGCCGATCGGCTCAACGCCGACCTGCCCGCCCACACCGAGAAGGTCGAGATCGCCGGCCCCGGCTTCGTGAACTTCCATCTCCGCCCCACCTGGCTCCACGACGTCATCGGTGACGTGCTCGCTGCCGGCGACGCCGCCTACGGGCGCTCCGACGACGGTGCCGGCGACAAGGTGCTCGTCGAATTCGTGTCGGCCAACCCCACCGGCCCGTTGCACGCCGGCCACGCCCGGGGAGCCGTCTTCGGCGACACGCTCGCCCGCATCCTCGAGTGGTCAGGCCACGAGGTCGGCCGGGAGTTCTACATCAACGACCGCGGCCTGCAGATGGAGAACTTCGGGGCCTCGATCGCGGCGCGGGCCCGCGGTGAACAGCCGCCGGAGGACGGCTACCAGGGCGAATACGTCACCGAATGGGCGGCCGACCTCGGCCCCGACGCCGACCCCCTCGAGCACGGCTACTCACGGGCCCTCGCCGACCAGCGTGAGGTCCTCGATCGACTGGGGGTCGTGTTCGACAGCTGGTTCTCGGAACGCACGATGATCGGGAGTGGCGCGATCGACCAAACCCTCGCCGACCTCCGCGAGCGCGGCGTCGTCTACGACGATGACGGAGCGGTGTGGCTGCGCTCCACCGACTACGGCGACGACAAGGACCGCGTCCTCGTCCGGTCCAACGGCGAGGTCACCTACCTGCTGCCCGACATCGCCTATCACCGCGACAAGTTCGCACGCGGCTATGACCACCTCATCAACGTGTGGGGCGCCGATCACCACGGCTACGTGTCGCGGATGCGTGCCGCGATCGCGACCCTCGGACACGACGCGGAGTCGTTCGAGCCCGTGATCACCCAGCTCGTGCGCCTGACGCGCGACGGGAACGAGGTGCGACTCTCGAAGCGCAGCGGCGACATGATCGAGCTCCGCGACCTCCTCGACGAGGTGGGTGTCGACGCCGTTCGCCTCACCTACCTGTTGCAGTCGGTCGACTCGCCCCAGTCCGTCGATCTCGATGTCATCATCAGCGAGTCGATGGAGAACCCCGTGTTCTACGTGCAGATGGCACACGCGCGGCTCTGCTCGATCGACAAGGTCGCGACCGAACGGGGCTTCACCCGTCGCCCACTCGCCGACGTCGACCTGTCGCCGCTCGTCCACGAGCGCGAGCTCGCCGTGCTCCGAGACCTGCACGCCCTGCCCACGGTGGTCGCGCTCGCCGCCCGCGAGCGGGCGCCGCACAAGGTCACGACGTGGGCCCGCGACCTGGCGTCCGACGTGCACGGCTTCTACCACGACTGTCCGATCCTCCGCGATGACGTCGACGACGCCACGCGCCAGGCCCGATGGTGGCTGTGCGCGGCCGCCGCGGTCGGCCTGCGGGTCGGGCTCGGCCTGCTCGGCGTGTCGGCGCCGGAGTCGATGCAGTGACGGCGGATTGCACATGAGCGGGGCCGGGCCGCTGCCACGCACGCTGCTCCCCGAGACCGCATCGATCGGAGCTGACGGCCAACTCTGTCTCGGTGGCGTCGACACCGTCGAGCTCGCCGCGCGGTTCGGTACGCCGCTGTTCGTCTACGACGAGGCGCATCTGCGGGCGCGCTGTCGTGAGGCGGTCGCCGCGTTCGGGCCCGGTGTCGCGTACGCGTCGAAGGCCTTCCTGTGCCGGGCGATGGCCCGGCTCGCGCTGGACGAGGGAATGTCCATCGATGTCGCCACCGGAGGCGAGCTGCACGTCGCGCTCGCGGCGGGGGCCGACCCCGAGCGACTCGTGCTCCACGGCAACAACAAGTCGACCGAGGAGCTGCGTACCGCGCTCGGCGTCGGCGTGGGTCGCGTCGTCGTGGACTCCTTCGACGAGATGGACCGCATCGACGCGCTCGTCGCCGAAGGGCTCACCCCGCCCCGAGTGATGATCCGAGTCACGCCCGGGATCGACGCCCACACCCACGAGTTCGTCCGCACCGGCCAGGAGGATTCGAAGTTCGGCTTCGGATGGCACTCGGGCGCGGCGCTCGAGGCGGCCAGCCGAGCGCGGGCCTCGACGAGCGTCGAGCTGGTCGGGCTGCACATGCACATCGGCTCCCAGGTCTTCGTCGCCGACAACTTCGCGCTCGCGGTCGAGACCATCGCGCCGCTGGCCCGCGAGCTCGACCT
>DATEEV010000499.1:0-3448 GCA_035281005.1 Microthrixaceae bacterium
GCCTCCTGCCAGGGACCGCCGACGAGCTGCATCCCGACCGGCAGCCCCGAGGCCGCGACCTCGAACGGCACCGACATCGCCGGCAGGCCGCTCATGTTGAACATGGCGGTGAAGGTGCCCATCGGTAGGCAGTTCAGGATCGCCTGCGCCGGGTCGTCGTCGGTGACGCCCTCGAGCCACGAACCGCACCGGGGCGGTTCGACCGCCATGGTCGGCGTCACCATCACGTCGAAGTCGCGACCGAACTGCGCCGCGAGCAGCCGGGTGCCGAGCTGCACGTCGCGGACGGCGACGGTCACCTCGTCGGCCGTGCGGGGCGGGGAGGGACGACGGTCATGAGGCTCGACCCTCGTCGGGTCGGCCAGTGGCAGCAGCACCGAGTCGTTGCCCCAGATCATGAGGAACGCGCCGAACATCGTCACCGGGTCGGGCCAATCAGGTGCCCCGACCGTCACCTCGTGACCGAGCGTCTCCACGACCTTCGCGAAGCGCGTCACCGAGTCGGAGATGGTGTCGGAGTTCGGCACACCGAGGGGCGAATCCGGCGAGACCAGGATGCGCAGCCGCCCCGGGTCGCGACGAACCTCGTCGAGGAAGGGCCGCTCGGGGGCCGGCGCGACGTTCCATCCCAGCGGGTCGAACACCGCCAGCACGTCGAGCGCGAGCGCGGTGTCCTCCACCGTTCGGCTCACCACACCAGAGGTCACGCCGCCGGCCATCACCTCGTAGCGACCGGTGATGCGGTGGCGGCCGGGTTTGAGGCCGACCAGACCGCAGCACGACGCAGGGATCCGGATCGAGCCGGCCCCGTCGGAGGCGTGCGCGATCGGAGCCATGCCCGAGGCAACCGCCGCCGCGGCGCCGCCGGACGAGCCGCCGGGGGTGTGGTCGGGATTCCACGGGTTGCGGGTGATGCCGAGTCGGTCGCTCTCGGTGAACGAGACGGTGCCGAACTCGGGGGTCGTCGTCTTGCCCATCAGCACCGCGCCGGCCCCCCGGAACCTCGAGACGACCGGGTCGTCCTCGTCGACCGGGTCGGGCGACGACGCCCACGAGCCGAGCGTCGTCGGCCAGCCGGCGACATTTTCAAGGTCCTTGATCGGGATCGGCACACCGAACAGCGGCGGCAGGTCGTCGCCCGAGCGTGCGAGCTGCTCGGTCGCGGCCGTGGCGTCGGCAAGGGCCCGTTCGTCGTCGCGCAGGGCGAAGGCGTTGAGCTCCGCGTCGAGTCGATCGGCGCGGTCGAGGTAGATCCGCATCGCCTCGAGCGGGCTGAGCTGGCGGGCCGCGATGGCCGCCGCGAGGGCGGCAGCGGACGGGAACGGCAGATCGCTCGGCGGCTCGCTCGGCATGGCCTCACCGTACCGAGTAGAAACCCGATCGACGGCCCGGCCGAGACGCAACGGGGGACGCATGGAGTTGGAAGCGGTCTTCTCCGAGATCGTCGGATCGGACCACGTCGTCACCGGCGCGGAGGTCGGTGACGACTGGTCCCACGACGAGGCCCTCACCGCGGAATGGGTCGCGCCCTCGGTGGTCGTCCGTCCCGCCTCCACCGATCAGGTCGCGGCGATCCTCCGCGAGTGCGACCGCCGGCGCATGCCGATCACCGCCCGGGGAGCGGGCACCGGGCTGTCCGGCGCGGCGATCCCCCGGCACGGCGGCGTGCTGATGAGCATGGAGCGGATGGACGCGATCGTCGAGGTCGACCTCGACAACCACATGGCCGTCGTCCAGCCGGGCGTCACCCTCGACCAGCTCGACGCCCACCTCGCTCCACTCGGCCTCGTCTATCCGGTGTTCCCGGGCGAGTACTCGGCCAGCCTCGGCGGCAACGTCGCCACCAACGCCGGCGGCATGCGGGCGGTGAAGTACGGCGTGACGCGCCATCACGTGCTCGGCCTCGAGCTCGCCCTCGCGTCCGGTGAAGTCATCCGCACCGGGGGCAAGATCGTGAAGTCCTCGACCGGCTACGACCTGACCCAGCTCGTGCTCGGATCGGAAGGGACCCTCGCAGTCGTCACCGAGGCCGTGCTCAAGCTGTGGCCGCGCCTGGAACACTCGTCCACCATGCTCGCCCCGTTCGCGACCCTCGACGAGGTCACCGCGGCGGTGCCACGCGTCGTCGACTCCGGCGTGGGCCCCATGATCCTCGAGTACATCGACCTGCTCACGATGTCGGCGATGACCTCGACGTACTCACTCGAGCTCGGCGTGCCCGACGACGTGAAGGAGCGCGCCCTCGCCTACCTGGTGGTCGTGTTGGAGAACGCGCACGAGGACCGGCTCGAGGCGGACGTGCACTCGCTCGGCACTCACCTCGCGGAGCTGGGCGCGATCGACGTCTACGTCCTACCCGGCGGCGCGGCGACCCAGATCATCGAGGCGCGGGAGAAGGCGTTCTGGCTGGCCAAGGCCAGCGGCGCCCAGGACGTCGTCGACATCGTGGTGCCGCGCGCGTCGATCCCGGCCTACATGGGGAAGGTGTCAGCGATCGCCGGCGAGACGTCGAGTTGGATCGCGGGGTGCGGCCACGCCGGCGACGGCAACGTGCACCTCGGCATCTTCCAGCAGGACCCCGCGGTGTTGAAGGAGGTGCTCGGCGCGCTGTTCCGCGCCGCGCAGTCGCTCGGCGGCGCGATCTCCGGCGAGCACGGCCTCGGCACCGAGAAGCGACCGTATTTCCTCGAGCTCGAGGACCCGACCAAGATCGAGCTCATGCGGCGCATCAAAACCGCCTTCGACCCCAACGGCATCCTCAACCCCGGAGCGCTCCTGTGACCGACCCAGTGAACGGGCAGGCGAGATGACCGAGATGAACGGCGCCCAGGCGCTGATCCGCACCCTCGTCGACAGTGGTGTCGACGTGTGCTTCGCCAACCCCGGCACCTCCGAGATGCACTTCGTCGCCGCGCTCGACCGGGTGCCGGAGATGCGCGGGATCCTCGCGCTGTTCGAGGGGGTCGTCACCGGCGCCGCGGACGGCTACGCCCGCATGGCCGACAAGCCAGCCGCGACGCTCTTGCACCTCGGCCCGGGGCTCGGCAACGGGGTGGCGAACCTGCACAACGCGCGACGGGCTCGCGTCCCGGTGGTGAACATCGTCGGGGACCACGCCACCTACCACAAGCAGTACGACGCTCCCCTCGAGTCCGACATCGACGCGATCTCCTCCGCGGTCTCGGGATGGACCCACCGCACGATGTCGCCGGGAGCGGTCGCGGCCGACGCCGCGCTGGCGGTCGCCAAGTCCATGGAGCCGCCCGGCCAGGTGGCCACGCTCATCCTTCCCGCCGACGTCAGCTGGCTCCCCGCCCCCGATGGCCCGGCGTCGCCGATCACCCCGGCGGCACCGTTCGAGGTGCACTCCGAGCGCATCGTCGAGGTCGCCAAGGCCCTGCGCTCCGGCGAGCCGGCGGTGATCATGCTCGGCGGGCGGGCGATGCGG
>DATEEV010000500.1:0-11583 GCA_035281005.1 Microthrixaceae bacterium
CTGTTCGGTCAGTCCGCGGTGCTCAACAACATGGGCGGCATCGCCTACTGGGCCGGACGCTGGGACGAGGCGCTCGCCCTCTACGACCGAGCGACCGAAGCGAGCACTCGCGCCGGGATGGTCGTCGACGCCGCGTTCGGCGATTTCGGCGTCGGCGAGATCCTGATCGATCAGGGCCAGGTCGACCTGGGCGCGGCGCGGGTCCGGCGAGCGGAGCAGGTGTGGAGAGGAGCGGGCGACGAGCACGGCGTCGCCTTCGCCGCGGCGTTGCTGGCTCGGGCGGCGCTGCGCGCGGGTGAGATCGACGACGCGTACCAGCGCTACGAGCGGGCGGCCGCAGAGCACACACGCCTCCACGCGGATGCCGACGCGCAGCTCGCACGGGTCGAGTCGTTCGAGTGTCTGCTCGCAGTCGGCCGGTCCGAAGAGGTGCTCGACCTCGTCGACGGGCTGCTGGCCCAGGGCGAGGGCGAGTTGACCTTCGTGGTCCCGCTGCTGCGACGCGTCCGGGGGCTCGCGCTCTCGCAGATGGGTGAGGTGCCAGCCGGACGGCTGGCGCTCCTCGACGCGACCGCCGCTGCGTTCGAGCGCAGCAGCCTCTTCGAGGCCGCGCGCTCGTTGGATGCCCTGTGCGCGATCACTGCGGCCTGGGACCCTGAGCGGGCGGGATGGATGGCGTCGCGTGATGCGATCTTCGAGCAGCTCGGGGTGGTCGTGCCCCCGCGGCTCCCGGACGGCCTGAGGATGGTCGGCCGCAGCCGTCATGTTTATGCATAAGCTTGCATGATCGTGCATCCGATCTGTTAAGGTCGGCGGATGACCTCCGTCGGGATCGTGGGTGCGTCGGGCTTCGCCGGCTCGGAGCTGCTGCGACTCGCCGCGTCCCACCCCGAGCTCGACGTGTGCTGGGCGACCGGCGACACCCAGGCCGGCGTGGCGATCGCAGACCTCTATCCCGGGCTCGCCGCGACGATGGGCTCGGACGTGTTCGTCTCGTGGGAGCCGGCGCTGCTGGATCATGTGGAGGGCGTGTTCCTCGCCCTGCCCCACGGTGCGAGCCAGCAGATGGTGGACGAACTGGTCGAGCGTGACGTGTGGATCGTCGATCTCGCGGCGGACTTCCGCCACGTCGACCCCGAGATCTACCCCGAGTGGTACGGGGAAGCGCACGTCCGGCCGGATCTGCTCGGCACCTTCACCTACGGGCTTCCCGAGCTCTATCGCGCCGACATCGCCGGCTCCCGTCGGGTCGCGGCGCCGGGGTGCTATCCCACGCCGGTGATCCTGGGCCTCGCGCCCCTGGTGCGCGGCGGCTTGATCGATCCGTCCAAGGTGATCGTCGACGCCGCCTCCGGTGCTTCCGGTGCCGGTCGACCACCGAAACCGACCACGACGTTCTGCACGGTCGACGAGGACTACACCGCCTACGGCCTGCTCGACCATCGCCACACCCCCGAGATGGAGGCTCACACTGGTGCCCGCGTGCTGTTCACCCCCCACCTCGCACCGATGAACCGCGGGATCCTCGCCACCTGTTACGCCACGCCCGGACCTGCAGTCGGGTCGACCGACGAGATCCTCCGCGCGCTCGACGACGCCTACGCGGACGAGCCGTTCGTGATCGTCTCCGAGCGCAGCCCGTCGACGAAGGCGACGCTGGGCTCGAACTGCTGCCATCTCAGCGCCCGCTTCGACGAACGAACGAACACCGTGATCGTCCTCGGCGCCATCGACAACCTCGTGAAGGGCACCGCGGGCCAGGCGATCCAGTGCGTGAACCTCATGACAGGCCTGCCCGAGGTGATGGGGTTGCCCCGGGTCGGGCTCACGCCATGACCGGCTCCGATCAGCCCACGCCCGACCAGTCCGACAGAGTCCGGCCCGACGACGTGACGGTCGAGGTGTTGTTGCAGGCCCTGCCGTACATCCAGCGGTTCCACGGCAAGGTCGTGGTCGTGAAGTTCGGGGGCAATGCGATGGCGTCGCCCGAGCTGTCACACCAGTTCGCGGCCGACATCGTCCTGATGCACCAGGTCGGGATGCGGCCGGTGATCGTCCACGGCGGAGGGCCCCAGATCGGTGAGTACCTCCACCGGCTGGGAAAGGCCACCGAGTTCGTCGACGGCCACCGGGTCACCGACGCGGAGACGCTCGAGATCGCACAGATGGTGCTGATCGGCAAGGTCCAGAGCGACATCGTCAGCGCGCTCAACGTGCACGGCCCGCTCGCGGTGGGCATCTCCGGCCAGGACGCGGGCCTGATCGAGGCCGAGGCCCGAGCTCCCGAGCTCGGCTTCGTCGGTGACGTGATCGCGGTGAACCCGTCGATCATCGAGCGGCTCCTCGCGATGGAACTGATCCCGGTCGTGTCGACGATCGGCTCCGACCCCACCGGTCAGGCCTACAACATCAACGCGGATGCCGTCGCCGGAGCGATCGCCGAGGCGTTGCACGCCCACAAGCTGATCTTCCTCACCGATGTGGTCGGCCTGCTCGGTGACATCGACGACTCCACCTCGCTCATCCAGAGGGTCAGCGCCGGCGAGGCCGTCGGTCTGATCGAGGACGGCACCGTGTCCGGCGGCATGATCCCGAAGATCGCCGGTTGCCTGCGCGCGCTCGAGCACGGGGTCGAGCAGGTCCACCTGGTCGACGGCCGAGTGCCCCATGCGGTGCTGCTCGAGCTGTTCACCGACGCCGGGGTGGGAACGATGGTGACGCGTTCGCCGGAGGGAGCAGACAGCGAGGGAAGGGACGTGGCACCGTGAGCAGCACTTCGGACCGAGCCCCTGTCCATGACCCGATCATGACCACCTACGGGCCGCGCCGCGTGACCTTCGTGCGTGGCGAGGGCTCGTTCCTCTGGGACGACGACGGCGAGCGCTACCTCGACCTGTTGTCAGGGATCGCGGTCACGTCGCTCGGTCACGCCCACCCCGAGGTGGCGGAGGCGATCTCCGAGCAGGCCCATCGGCTCCTGCACGTCTCGAACCTGTTCGGCAGCGAGCACCAGGCGCCGGTCGCCCGGGCCCTCGACGATCTGGTCCGCTCCGAGGCCCCGGAGGTCGGCCCCGGTCAGGTCTTCTTCTGCAACTCGGGAGCCGAGGCGAACGAATGCGCGCTGAAGCTGGCACGCAAATGGGGCGGTCGTGGCCGCCACGTCGTGGTGTCGGCCTTCGGGTCCTTCCACGGACGGACGCTCGCGACGCTCCACGCGACGGGCCAGCCGGCCAAGCACGAAGCCTTCCAGCCGCTCCCCGAGGGCTTCCGGCACGTCGCCTGGAACGACCTCGCCGACCTCGAGCGTTCTCTCGACACGCAGGTGGCCGCGGTGCTGCTCGAACCCGTGCAAGGGGAGGGCGGCGTCGACCCCGCGACCGTGGAGTACTTCGCCGGGGTGCGGGAGCTGTGCGATGAGCGCGGCGTGCTGATGATCGTCGACGAGGTGCAGTGCGGCCTCGGCCGGACCGGTCGGTGGTTCGGCTTCCAGCACTTCGGGGTGCTGCCCGACGTGGTCACCGTGGCAAAGGCGCTCGGCAACGGCATGCCGATCGGCGCGTGCTGGGCCCGCTCCGGGGTGGCCTCCACCTTCGAGCCCGGCGACCACGGGACCACATTCGGGGGCCAGCCTCTCGCGGCCTCCGCCGCCCGACGGGTGCTCGAGATCATGGTGCGTGACGACGTCCCGGCCCGGGCACGCCGCGCCGGGGCGCTACTGGGTGAACGGTTGGGTGCTCTCGACGAGGTCATCTCGGTGCGGGGCCTCGGTCTGCTGCTGGCCGTCGAGCTCGACACCAGCTCACTCGGGCGCGACGCCAAGGCGATCGCGGAGGAGCTGCTCGACCGCGGGGTCGTGGTGAACGCCGTCACGCCGACCGCACTTCGCCTTGCACCCTCGCTGCTCCTCACTGACGACGAGATCGACCTCGCGGTCGACGCCATTCAGGCGACGCTGACCCAGCAGGCTCCATCGTTGGAGGGACTGTCAAAGAAGGGAATGCCGTGAGGCACTTCCTCGAGATCACCGACTTGTCGCTCACCGAGATCGACCGGGTGCTCGAGCTCTCCGAGCTGCGTGATCCGCCGCAGATCCTCATGGGCACCGGTGGCGTCCTCGCCTTCGAGAAGCAGTCGGCGCGAACTCGCATCTCGATGGAGATGGCGGTCAGCCAGCTCGGCGGCCATCCCGTGACCGTGCGCGATGCCGAGGTCGGATTCGACACCCGCGAGAGCGTCGAGGACCTCGGCCGGCTGTTCTCCGGTTTCGGCGCCTTCATCGGCGCGCGGGTCTACGAGCACTCCAAGCTCGAGCGGCTCGCGTCGGTCGCGACGGTGCCCGTGCTGAACCTGCTCTCCGACGAGTCACACCCGATCCAGATCCTGGCCGACCTGCTCACCATCCGACAGGCGTTCGGGACCACCGACGACCTGACGATCGCGTGGGTCGGCGATGCCAACAACGTGGCGCGATCGCTGGTGCTCGCGGCCCACTTGTGCGGATGCCGGATCCGCGTCGCGCATCCCGACGGCTTCGGCTTCACGGCGAAGACCAGCGCGGACCTGGCCAGGGCCGGCTGCGCCCCGCTGATCACCGCCGACCCGCGCGCTGCGGTGGCCGGCGCCGACGTCGTCTACACCGACGCCTGGTACTCGATGGGCCAGGAGGACGAGCGCGACGAGCGCCGACGCACCTTCGGGGCGTACCAGGTGGACGACGCGCTGATGGCCGACGCCGCGGACCACGCGATCTTCCTGCACTGCCTGCCGGCCCACCGCGGCGACGAGGTGACCGACGGCGTGCTCGACGGCCCGCGCTCGCGGATCTGGCAGCAGGCGGAGAACCGGATGCACTCGGCACGTGGCCTGCTGCTGTTCATGCTGGAAGGGGAAGGCCTTCAAGGGGGCGACCGCGCGTGAACAAGACACAGCGCCAGCACCTCATCTCGCGCCTGCTCGAGGAGCACGCGATCACGAGCCAGCCCCAGCTCGTCGCGCGACTCGCCGAGGAAGGCGTCGAGGTGAACCAGGCGACGGTGTCGCGTGACCTCGAGGAGCTCGGTGCCATCAAGGTCCGGGTCCCCGGCGGTGAGACCGCGTACGCGATCCCGGCGCTACCGACCCAACAGGTCGCACCACAGGACCACCTCCGTCGGGTACTGGGCGACTGGGTCGTCGAGGTCGATCGGTCCGGTGACCTCGTCATCCTCCGGACCCCGCCCGGTTCGGCCCACGTCGTGGCCTCAGCGATCGATCGGAGCGGGATGGACGGCGTGCTCGGCACCGTTGCGGGCGACGACACGTTGCTGGTGGTCGTGGCGCAGCGATCGGGTGCGGCGATCGCGGGCAAGCTGTCGGAGCTGGCCGGCCTCTGAGCGACGGGCAGCCCGTTCGAACCAGCCAGTCGAGAACCTCAATCGAAGAAGCTCAACCGAAGAAGCTCAATCGAAGAAGCCCCAATCGAGAAGTAGAGAGTCGAGGAGCACGGCACATGGCGAAACGAGTGGTACTGGCCTACAGCGGTGGGCTGGACACATCGGTCGCGGTCCGGTGGATGATCGACCACCTCGGCGTCGAGGTCATCTGTCTGTCCGCCGACATCGGTCAGGAGGGCACGCTCGAGGGCAATCGCGAGAAGGCACTCGGTGCCGGCGCCATGGCGTACGAAGAGCTCGACCTCCGCGAGGAGTTCGCTCGCGACTTCATCGCCCCGGTCATCAAGGCCAACGCGCTCTACGAGGGCAAGTACCCGCTGGTGTCCGCCCTCTCCCGTCCGTTGATCGCTCGACACCAGGTCGGGGTGGCTCGCCGCTACGGGGCCGATGCGGTCGCGCACGGTTGCACCGGGAAGGGCAATGACCAGGTCCGCTTCGAGGTGTCCGCGATGGCACTCGCTCCCGACCTCGAGCTGATCGCGCCGGTCCGCAACTGGGGCTTCACCCGGGAGGACTCGCTCGCGTATGCCGCGGAGCACCACATCCCGGTGCGCGCCACGAAGGAGAAGCTGTACTCGATCGACGACAACCTGTGGGGTCGTGCGATCGAGTGTGGCGAGATGGAGGACCCCTGGGCGCGGCCGCCCGAGGGTGTCTGGGAGATGACGAAGCCGACCGCGACCGAGCCCCGTGAGGTGACGATCGGATTCGAGGCAGGGGTGCCGGTGTCGGTCGACGGCGCCGCGAAGCCGCTGCATGAGTTGGTGGTCCACCTCAACCACGTCGTCGGCGCATACGGGTGGGGCCGCCTCGACATGGTCGAGAACCGCCGCGTCGGCATCAAGAGTCGCGAGACCTATGAGGCGCCGGGCGGCCTCGCGCTCCTGTTGGCCCACGCCGATCTCGAGTCGATCACCGTCGAGCGCGACCTCGGCCGCGAGAAGCAGCGTCTCGAGTCGCGCTACGCGGAGCTGATCTACGACGGCCTCTGGTTCAGTCCGTTGCGCCAGGCGCTCGACGCGTTCATCGACGAGAGCCAACGCCACGTGACGGGCGAGGTGCGGCTCCGACTCGAGCCCAACAACTGCCACGTGGTCGGTCGACGGGCGCCCAGGAGCCTCTACGACTACGGGCTGGCGACCTACGACGCCGCCGATCGGTTCCGTCACGCCGACTCGGAGGGATTCGTGCGGTTGTGGGGCCTCAGCGTGCAGACGTGGGCTGCCACCCAGGGGGCACAAGGCACGCCGCGCCAGGGGGGGAAGTGAGCACCGCCCCGGGGGACGGAATGGTCTCCGACCCGAAGGGCGCAGCGAGTCCTGCGCCGGGAGCGCCGCTGTGGCACGGCCGCTTCGAGGGCGGGCCGGCCGACGCGCTCTGGGCGTTCACCGTCAGCCTGTCCTACGACCGGCGCCTCGCCGCCTACGACGTGCTCGGGAGCCGCGTGCATGCGGCAGGGCTCGGCCGGGCCGAGATCATCAGCAGGGACGAGGTCCGACAGATCCACAGCGCCCTCGACATCGTCGGCGGGGAGCTCGAGCGCGACACGTTCGCGTTCGTGGCCTCCGACGAGGACATCCACACCGCGATCGAACGACGGGTCACCGAACTGGCTGGCGCGGCGGGGGCGAAGCTCCACACCGGGCGGTCCCGCAACGACCAGGTCGCCACCGCGTTCCGGCTGTACGTGAAAGACGCACTCGTCGCGGTCGCCTCCGGCATCGTCGAGCTCCAGTCGGTGCTGCTCGGCCGCGCCGAGGAGGTGGGCGACGCGTACCTGCCGGGCTACACCCACCTGCAGCAGGCCCAGCCGATCCTGTTGGCCCACCACCTGATGGCCCACGCCTGGGCCCTGGGCCGCGACGTCGACCGCCTGATCGACGCCCGGCGCCGGACCGACGTCTCACCACTCGGCGCCGGTGCGCTGGCCGGTTCATCACTGCCGCTCGACCCCGTGGCCAACGCGGCGGAGCTCGGGTTCGCTGCCGTGTTCGAGAACTCGCTCGACGCCACGTCGGACCGGGACTTCGTCGCGGAGTCGCTGTTCGCGCTCGCGATGGTCGGGATCCACCTCTCGCGGATCGGTGAGGAGGTCGTGATCTGGTCGACCGATGAGTTCCGGTTCCTGCGCCTCGACGACGCCTATGCCACCGGTTCGTCGATGCTGCCCCAGAAGAAGAACCCCGACATCGCCGAGCTCGCCCGGGGCAAGGCCGGTCGGCTGATCGGCAACCTGACCGGGCTGCTGGCGACGTTGAAGGGCCTGCCGCTCGCGTACAACCGAGATCTGCAGGAGGACAAGGAGCCGTTGTTCGACTCGGTCGACACGGTGTGTGCCGGTCTGGCGGCGGTGAGCGGGATGATCGCGACCGCGACCTTCGACATCGACCGTATGGCCGCGGCGGCGGACAGTCCCTTCGCCGCCGCGACGGATCTCGCTGAGCTCCTCGTGCGACGCGGCGTGCCGTTCCGCGAGGCGCACGCGTTGGTCGGATCCTTCGTGCGCCGCTCGCTCGACGACGGCGTGCCGTTGCGAGACCTGGTGGCGAACCACCCCCAGCTCGGCGACGAC
Organism: Microthrixaceae bacterium; assembly: GCA_035281005.1. Taxonomy (GTDB): domain Bacteria; phylum Actinomycetota; class Acidimicrobiia; order Acidimicrobiales; family Microtrichaceae; genus DATEEV01. The sequence goes on from DATEEV010000500.1 coordinate 8,005, forward strand.
GGCACCGCACTCCTCGAACCGGGGGTGTCGGTCCGAAACCGGACCTCGCCGGGCGCGGCCGGCCCTGCTCCGGTCGCGGTGCAGCGCCAGCGTCTCGTCGAGCGCGTCGGTGCCGATCGCGCCCGGCTCGCTGCCCTGTGAGATGGACCTCCTGGGACCCGGCTGAATATGCCCTCCCGAGATGGCCCCGCTGAGATGACCGGGCCATTCGTGTTCAGCCACGCCGTCGACGTCCGCTACGGCGAGTGCGATCAGCAGGGCGTGGTCTTCAACGCGAACCACCTCGCCTACGTCGACGACGCGCTCGACCACTGGATGCGCGCGGTGGGTGAGCTGAGCTGGTCCTCCGACGTGATGGTGAAGCACTCCGAGCTCACCTGGCACTCACCCGCCTCGTGGCCCGAGCGCGTCGAGATCGACTGCGGGGTCTGTCGGTGGGGCACGACCTCGTTCGACGTCGTCTTCCGGCTGCGGGTCGGTGACCGTCGTGTCTCGGACGTGGTGACGACCTACGTGTGGGTGCCGATGAGTGGCGGCGGGCCTGCCGAGATCCCGGCACCGGTGCGACGGGCGCTGGGCGCGCTGGTCGAGCGGCCGTGACCGCGAGCCGTTCCCGGCCGCCCACGCCGCGAGCGGTCGACCGGGACAGCCTCGCCCGGGACAGCCTGGTCGTCGCACCGATGCTGTTGAACAAGGTGCTCGCCGTCGACGGACGCCAGGGTCGCATCATGGAGGTCGAGGCCTATCGCGGTGCCGACGACCCGGCGAGCCACGCCTACCGGGGCCGAACCGCGCGCAATGCGGTGATGTTCGGCCCGGCCGGACACCTCTATGTGTACTTCACCTACGGCATGCACTGGTGCGCCAACGTCGTGACCGGCGAGTCGGGAGTCGCCAACGCGGTGCTGCTGCGGGCGTTGGCGCCCATGGACGGCCTCGACGAGATGCGGGCCGCTCGGGTCGCCGCCCGGCGCGACGTCGACCTGTGCAACGGACCGGCCAAGCTGTGCCAGGCGATGGGCATCGACGGCGACGACGACGGGCTCGACCTGTGCAGTGGGACTGCCCGCGTACGCCTCGTCGACGACGGCACGGCGCCCCCCGGGCGTCCTCATCGCGGCCCGCGGGTGGGGATCTCGGTGGCGACGGATCGCCGGTGGCGCTTCAGCGTCCCGGGAGCGCCGTGGGTGTCACGCGGCGGGCCGGCGCGATGACCCGCTGGTTGGGACCCGGCGACCCGGACCTGACGCCCCGGACCGACCTGGCCACGGCCCGGCGCCTGGTCGAGTCGGTCGTCGGAGACGATCGGTCGATCGACGCCGATCGGGCCCGGATCCTGCGCGCGATCGAAGCGTCGAGGCGTAACGACGAGTCGGGGAGCGATCTCGTCGTGGCCCCCTCGGACCACGTCGCCCATCGCTCGGCGCGCCCTGGTCACCTCACCGGCTCGGCGTTCGTCGTGGACCACTCCGGTCACCAGGCGGTGCTGTTGTTCCACCGCAAGCTCCGCCGCTGGCTCCAGCCCGGTGGTCACGCGGACGGCGACACCAACCTGGCCCACGTCGCGTGGCGTGAGGCCACCGAGGAGACCGGACTCGAAGGGCTCGAGCTGTACGAGGTACCGATCGATCTCGACATCCACGAGGTCCGCCCTCCGAACGAGGACGCGCACCTCCACCTCGACGTGCGATTCGTCCTGCGGGCACCCGCCGGTGCCCGACTCGTCGCGAACGACGAGTCCGACGCCTTGCGGTGGGTGTCGCGGCACGACCTTGACGGCTATGGCCTCGACGTCGGGCTACGCCGGTTGGCCGCTCATGCGTTCGCGGTCATCGACTCGGGCGACGGCTCGACCGCAGTCGTCGAGGCCTGAGCCTGCTCAGACGTCGCCGGGCACCTTGCAGGACGGCATTCGGTTCACCTGCGCGAAGTTGTCGAGCGACTTCGAGAGCTGCGTGCCGTACTTCTCACTGACGAGGAACTCGGCGTCGTCACCGCCGCTCAAGGCCTCGACGTAGTCGTAGCGGTCTTGGATGTAGATGGACCAGTCATCGACCCACTGGCCGATCCAGCGGGCATCCGCGGTCTCGGGCACGACGGCTCGGAGGTCGGCCTGCATGGTCGCGAGGTGATCGGTGGCCACGTCGATGGTGGCGGCGCGCTCGATCGGGTCTCTCGCTTCCCGCGCCGCTGGGAGCTCGTCGATCGCGTTGCGCGCCTCCCGGCAGATCGGCTCGGCCGCGACGGGGAACGTGCGGTCGGCGAGCCATCCGGCCGGGTCGTAACGGTTCTGGCTGGAGAACACGAACGCCCACATCAGCGCGAACCCGAGGCACACCATCACGGCCAGCACTCGTGCGACGGTGATCCGACGCCGCGGGCCCGACCCGTCGGGGTCGGTCGCGCCGGGACTCGCGTCTGGGGTGGGTCGCGACGGTGCGGTCATCGTCGAACGAGCCTACCGACGGTCCCGGAATCCAGCCTCATCGCCGATGGTCGGCGACGCACTCCCAGCAGGACCCGTCACGGCTGGACCAGGACCGTGACCTTGCCATCGGGCACCACGGTGCCCGGAGCAGGTGAGATCTGCCAGATCTGACCCGGCGTCGGCGGCAACTGGCTCGGCAGCAGGAAGCCTTCCGGTGCGGGCTGGGGCGTCTGGGTGACCGACCAACCCGTCTTCTTCATGCTGGCGACCGCGTCGGTCGCGAGCTGTCCGGTGACGTCGGGCAAGGGGACCGTCGGTGGGGGAGAGCCGGGGGTGGCCTCGATCACCACCTCCGATCCGCTCGGGACCTTGGCGCCCGGGCCCGGCGACTGCGAGAGGACCTGACCCGGCAGCACGTTGGGGGTGCTGACGTCGATCCGGCGCAGTCGAAGCCCGGCCTTGCGGATCTTCGACGCCGCGGCGGTCGTCGTCCCCCCGGTGAGGGTCGGCATGGTCACCGTCGTCGGGTTCTTGGCGACCCGGAAGATCGAGGTGTTGCCCGGCGGGATCGTGGTGGTGGTCGTGGTGGCCGCGGCCGGGTCGCCGCCAGTCGCGAACGGCGTGGGGGGCACGCCCTCGAGTGCCTTCTTCATGAAGGCCTGCCACACCGGTGCGGCCATGCGGGCCCCGGCGCCGGGCAGGGTCCGGCGCTTGCCGTTCCTCGGCACGTACCCGGTCCACACACCGGTCACGAGGTCGGGTGTGTAGCCGATGAACCAGGCGTCGGTGTTCTCCTGGGTGGTGCCGGTCTTGCCGGCCGCCGGGCGGTCGATGCCGCGTCCTGCCGCGGTGCCCCGCTCGAGGACGCCTTCCATCGCCTTGGTGATGCCGTCGGCGGCGCCCGCCTCGATCACCTTGGTCTGGTTGTGCTGGTGCTGGAACAACACCGTGCCGTCGGCCCGCACGACCTTGGTGACCATCGTCGGGGGCACGAACACCCCGCGGTTGGCGAAGGTGTCGTAGGCGGCGGTCATCTCGAGCACCGTGTTGTCGTTGGTGCCCAGCACCGAGGAGGGAACGGTCTGGAATCCGTCGTTCGTGTCGATCCCCATCTTCGCGGCGTACTCGGTCACCCGTGTCGGCAGGACCCG
>DATEEV010000501.1:0-4061 GCA_035281005.1 Microthrixaceae bacterium
GACTGATCCTCATGGTCGAGCTTCCTCCGTTCAGGCTCGGTCGCTGGCGCTCCCTGCTTCACTGCGGAACCATCGACTGAGGCCGATCAGCCCCGACTCAGCTCGCGAACTCCCAGAACTGCAGCTCGCACATCATCGGCAGGATGTAGCCCGCGTAGAACGAGTGGATCTTGACGACCTCGTAGTCGTCGACGCTCGGCGGAATGATGTGCACGCGGTCATCCGTGGCGGCGAACGCCTCGGCACGCCGGTGGGCGGCGGTGAGGTCGTCGAGCGACTTCACCGACAGCCCGAAGTGGTCGAGACGCGGGCAGGCCATCGGCTCGTCCTCGGCGATGAGGAACACGAACTGCTCGTAGTGGCACGCGCCGAGCACCAGGCGCCGCCGGTCCTCGGTCATCTGGGGGTGCTCCTCGAATCCGAAGACCTCGCCCCAGAACCGGCAGATGTCCTCGCGGCCCGTTGCGTCGAGCTGGTCCTCGGCCATGCTCATCGCGATGTGGTTGAAGCGCGGGATGCCCGCGGGATACAGCTCGTGGCGGGTCATGGTCGGTCCTCCTTCGCCCGCCCGGCGGGCACGATCATCACCTTCCCGGCGATCTCGCCCCGGGCGAGCCCGGTCATGGCATCGAGCAGCCCGTCGAGGGGCACGTCGTCGGGCTCGATCAACACGTCGGTGGGAAGGTCACCTGATGCGAGCAGATCGAGGGCCCGCTCGAATCCGTCGGCGTCATACACGTAGGACCCCACGATGGTGAGCTCGTTCAAGAGGATGCGGTTCCCGTCGAAGGTCGGCGGCTCGATCCCGGCGCCGACCATCACGAACGTGCCGCCCCTCGCCACCTGCTGGAGGCCGGCCTCCATTGCCGCCTTCTTGCCGGAACACTCGAACACGACCCGCGCGGCGTGAGGGGCGAGCTCCTCGGGCTGGTGGATGCCGAACGTCGGCAACTCGTCGGGGTGCACCACCCGGTCCACCCCCAGGTCGCGGGCGAGGCGCTGTCGGGAGGGGGCGGGCTCGACGACCGTCACCGGGCCGATGCCCCGGGCCAGGAGCACCGCCGCGGTCAGGGCGCCGATCGGGCCGGCGCCGAACACCATTGCTGAAGGGCCTCTGCCGATTGCGAACTGACCCTCGACGATGCCCGAGCGCGTGATGCCGTGCAGCGCGACGGCGAGCGGCTCGGCGAGCGCGGCGACCCGCAGCGACAGACCGGACGGGATCCGCAACAGCGATCGCGCATCCACGGACACGAACCGGGCGTAGGCACCGTCGTGATCGTCGCCCATGACGCCGTGGCGGTTCGTGCACTGCGACGGCTGCCCGGAGCGACAGCCCTCGCAGCGACCGCACCTCGGGCTCGCGCCGCACACGATCTCGTCGCCGGGCAACCAGCCCTCGGCGCCGTCGCCGACCGCGACGACGACGCCCGAGTATTCGTGGCCGTGCACCGATCCGGGTCGGCCCCAGCCCTCCATGATCATGTGGATGTCCGAGCCGCAGATGCCGCAATGGCTGACCTCGACGACGACGCGGCCCGGCTCTGCCTCGGGCACGGCGCGATCCTCGACGACCACCTCGCCGACGCGGGTGTGGACCGCGACGCGGTGGGTCTCGGGCAGAGTGTCGGTGGACTTTGCTCGTGTCGACGATGGCATGTGACCCCTTTGCTGGTGTCGTCAGTCCGTGCTGGGAGCGTCACGAGTCGCGTCGGGCTCGCCCGGCGCAGGATGCGTCACGTCGGCCTCGCTGGGATGAGTGAGGAAGTAGCTGACGTTCTCGTCGATCTCGTCGGGACGACCTCGGAACGTCACCGATCCGCGGTCGAGCGCGACGATCTGGTCGGCCAGGGCGAGGGCGTGATCGATGTGCTGCTCGACCACGAGCAGCGCGGTGCCGGCATCGCGGATCCGTTCGAGCACCATGTAGACCTCGGTGGTGATCACCGGGGCAAGGCCGAGCGAGAGCTCGTCGGCGATCAGGAGCCTCGGTTCGGCGACGAGGACCCGGCCGAGAGTCAGCATGCGCTGCTCGCCACCCGACAGCGAACCGGCCGTCTGGTCGCGCCGCCGACCGAGCACCGGGAAGAGCTCGAAGGCGCGGTCGAGAGCACTCTTGGTACCGGCTCGACCGAACAGCTGGCGGAACGAGAGCGCGAGGTTCTCCTCGACCGACAACGACGAGAAGATGGCGCGGCCTTCTGGGGCGTGGGCGATGCCCCGGCGGGCGATCTCGTGCGGTGGCTGGCCCGTGACGTCTTCGCCGTCGACGCGCAGCGTGCCCGTGGTCGGTTCCACCAGGCCGGTGGCGACGCGAGCCACGGTGGTCTTGCCCGCCCCGTTCGGACCGACCAACGCGGTGGCCCGTCCGGCCTGGATCTCGATCGACACGTCGAAGAGCGCTCGGAACTGGTTGTACCCGGCGCTCACTCCCTCGAGCGAGAGCAGCGGTACCGGCTTCGAGTGCTCGGCCCTTGCATCCTCGGTGTCCGGCGCCGAGCCGTTCCCGCTCACGCTCCCACTCCTTGACCCAGGTAGGCCTGGCGGACCTCGGGCCGTGTCAGGACCTCGGCGGTTGCTCCGTCGGCGATGCACTGGCCGTGGTCGAGCACGTAGGTGCGATGGGCGAGGCGCTCGACCATCGGCACATCGTGCTCGACCAGCAGGATCGCGGTGCCGCGCTCTGCCTGCACCGAACGCAGGACGTCACCCATCATCTCGGTCTCCGACCCGTCGAGGCCGGACGACGGCTCGTCGAGGAACAACAGTCGGGGCTCGCAGACCAGGGCCCGTGCGAGCTCGACCACCCGCCCGCGTCCCAGGCTCAGCGATTCCGCCGGCGCGTCGGCGACGTCGCCCAGCCCGACCAGCTCGAGCACCGCCTCGCACTCGGCGTGCTCGACTGGGGTGGGAGCGGACCGACCGATCAGGTCACGCCAGAGCCCCCCTCGGCAATGCCGCGCCCGCGCCGCGACCAACAGATGCTCGCGGACGGTCATCCCACCGAACAGCTCGATGCGCTGGAAGGTGCGGGCGAGGCCGAGCCGGGCGCGCCGTGCCACCGGCATGCCTTCGAGGTCGTGCCCGTCGAAGCGCACCGATCCGCCGTCGGGCCGCAGCACCCCGAGCAGGCAGTTGAAGAAGGTGGTCTTGCCGGCCCCGTTCGGACCGATGAGTGCGACCAACTCAGCCGGTGCCACTGACAGCGAGACCGCGTCGAGGGCGATGATCCCGCTGAAGCGTTTGGTCACCTCCCGGGCGTCGAGCAACGGGGGCGGGGAGCGCAGGCCGAGATCAGGCTGGGGTGAGGTCATGGCTCGGCTCGCTCGGTCGGCTGGGCTGCTCGGGATCGGGTGGACGCTTGCGGCGTTCGACGCGGGCGACGATCCGGTTCACCGACGCGGTGGTCTGGTACTCGATGATCCCTTCGGGGTGCTTGGCGTAGGTGAGGGCGCCGAACCCGAAGAGGATGAAGGCCACGCCCTGGGACCAGGTCGGGTTGGGGAACTCCAGGAGGGTCCTCGCGATGCCGTCCACGTCGGGGTGCGAGTCGAGGACGTTGCCCGGCCAGGCGAACAGTCGTTCCAGCAGCTTCGGGACCAGGAAGAAGGTGATCCCGGACACGATCGCGGCCTGCACCGACCGGGCGCCAGCCGTCACCACGAGGGTGAGCCACACCAGGCCGAACAGGAACACGAAGTTCGCCTCGTAGTTGGCTTCCCCGACGAAGCTCGCCATCAGGCCGCCGCCGAAGCCGGCGATGCCGGCGGACAGGACGAAGGCGACGAGCCGCTGGCGCGACGGCGTGATGCCGATCGAGGCGGCCGCGACCTCGCTGCCGCGCACGGCGTCGAGAAAGCGGCCGGTGGTGCCGCGCCGGACCAGGATCACCACGATGCTGGCGATCGCGGACAGCACCGCGGCGAACAACAGGAACGATCGATTCGACGTGAGCTCGACCGAGCCGAACGAAGGCCTCGGGACCTTCACCGGCACGTTGCCGCCGCTGACCCAGTCGAGCGGGCGGATCATCCGCTCGAACATCAGCGCGAACGCGAGCG
>DATEEV010000502.1:0-5393 GCA_035281005.1 Microthrixaceae bacterium
CGTACGCGTCGGCGAACCAGGCGGACGGGAACGTCCGCTGGATCCGCTCGATGAGCTCCTCCGCGGTGGCAGTCGTTCCAGGGCGGAGTACGACGAACGCCACCGGCACCTCGCCCCACCGATCATCGGGCCGACCCACCACCGCGACCTCGAGCACCGACTCGTGCTCGTAGAGAACCCGCTCGACCTCGGAGCCCGCGATGTTCTCGCCGCCCGAGACGATCATGTCCTTGAGTCGATCGACGATGAACAGGTAGCCGTCCTCGTCGCGGACGCCGATGTCGCCGGTGTGGAACCAACCCCCGGCGAACGCGGCCGCGGTGGCGTCGGGATCGCGCCAGTAGCCCTTGAAGACCTTCGGGCCCCGCATGACGATCTCGCCCTTCTCACCCGGGGCCACCGATGCACCCTGCTCGTCCCAGACGTCGAGCTCGAGGTACACGCAGGGCCGGCCGACGCTGCCGAGCTTCGTGACGATGCTGTCGCGGTCGAGGAAGGTGTCACCGGAGACCGTCTCGGTGAGGCCGTACGCGTCGGCGAACCAGGCGGACGGGAACGTCCGCTGGATCCGCTCGATGAGCGGGATCGGCATCTTCTCGCCACCGTTGATGATCACGCGCACCGACGACAGGTCGCGCTGCTCGATGTCGGGCAACGCCATGATCGCGTTCACCATCGCGGGGGCCAGCCAGACCGTCGTCACCCTCGACCGCTCGAGCTCGCCGACCACGGCGGCGGCGTCGAAGGCGCGGTGGATGATCGTGGTCGCGCCCGCCGCGATCAGCGAGGTGGTCGTGAGGTCGAGCGCACCGACGTGGTACAGCGGGCCACACGCGAGGCCGAGATCGGTGTGGTTGAAGCCGAACTCCACGATGTGGGCGAAGTTCTTCCACGCCAGGTTGGCATGCGTGAGCATGACGCCCTTGGGTCGCCCGGTCGTGCCGGACGTGTACATCAGTCGATGCACGTCGTCGGCCGCCGCCTCGACGCGGGTCGCGACGGTGCCGGTCGCTCGCAGGTCGGCGAGGGTCGTCCAACCGTCGGCCGCTGTCGACGAGATGCAGGCGCGCACGGGCGGTTCGTCCATGGCAGAGCACGCCTCGTTCGCGAGCCCGACCAGGTCCTCGTCGGACACGATCACGCGGGCCCCCGAATGCTCGAGGATGAACTGCACCTCGGGCCCGGCGAGGCGCCAGTTGATCGGCATCGCGATCGCGCCGAGGTAGTTCGAGGCGAAGACGGTCTCGAGGAATTCGGGACAGTTGTACGACAGCAGCGCCACGACCTCGCCGGCCACCACTCCCTGTTCGGACAGGCCACCGGCCAAGGCGGTCGCCCGCTCGGCCATCTCGGCGTAGGTGGTGGTCTCGTCCTCGAACACCGTGATCGCCGCGTCGGGTGTCCGGGTGGCGTGGTGATCGAGCATGGCGAACCAGTTCATGTCCGCCTGCATCGAGCTCTCCCCCTCTTCCACGCGGCGCGCCCTTCTGACCGGCCCCGGTTGTACCGACCAGTCAGCCTATAACGGCCCGATCGGGGGTGGCCCACTAGCGTTCCGCCCGATGTCACAGGCCGCAGCGACCGGCGATTCACGCCGAAGGGCGAACTTCGAGGTCCGTCGCCAGGCCATCATCGACACGTCCGCGCTGGTGTTCGCCCGCCAGGGGTACCACGCGACCGGGATCATGGAGCTCTGCGCGGCGAACCGTCTCGGCAAGGGCGCGCTGTACCACTACATCGGCTCCAAGGAGGAGCTCCTCGCCGCCATCCACGACCGCGTGATGGACGAGGTGATGGCCGGCGCCGACCGTGTCGCGGAGGCGGGTGGGTCACCGTCGCAACAGCTGTCGCTGCTCGGCGACGAGTTGCTCGACGTGATCCACCGCTACCCGGATCACGTCTGGGTCTTCCTGCACGAGTTCCCGGCGCTCACCGGCGAGCGGGCCGAGCAGTTCCGCGAGCGGCGCCGTGCCTACGAGCGACGGGTCGAGGCCGTGCTCGAGGCCGGCGTCGAGACGGGCGAGTTCCGCGACATCGAGCCACGCCTGACCGCGATGGCCTGGCTCGGCATGCACAACTACACCTACCTGTGGCTGAAGCCCGGCGGCCCGCTGTCGGCGCGGGACGTGGCGAAGCCGTTCGCCGACATCTTCATGCGCGGGATCGCCAACCCGAGCGAGTAGATGGCTCAGGGCGCCGAGTAGCCGCCGTCGACCACGATCGCGGAGCCGGTCGTCCAGCGCGACGCGTCGCTCGCGAGGTACGAGTACGCACCGGCGATGTCGGTGGCCGACCCGAGCCCGAGGGGATGGCGAGCGGCGATCGGGTCGAGCGCTTCGGGCGGCAGGCCTTCGTGGATCGCGGAGCGGAACGTTCCGGGGCACACGCAGTTCACCCGGATGCCGTCGCGGGCGTACTCGACCGCCGCGACCTTCGCGGTCTGGATCACCGCGGCCTTCGTCGCGCAGTAGGGCCCGGAGTGCGACCATGCCGTCATCCCGGCGACCGACGCCGTGAGGATGATCGAGCCGGTCCCCTGCGGGCGCATCACGCCGACCGCGGCGCGGATGCCGTTCACCGCGCCCATGACGTTGATGCGGAACGATCGCTCCCAGTCCTCGTCGGTGAGGTTGTGGATGCGCCCGTTCGTCGCCAGCACGCCCGCGTTGCTGATCAGCACGTCGAGGTGACCGAAGCGATCGACAGCGGTGGCGACCACCGCCTCGACGTCGCTGAACTGGCTCACGTCGGCGAGGGTCGTCTCGACGGCGCCGTCGGGGTCGCCCAGGGCGGCGACCGTCGCCGCGAGGGTCGCTTCGCTGAGGTCGCTCAGCACGAGGTCGGTGTCGGGCTCGGCCGCCAGCCGTTGCGAGATGGCCGAGCCGAGCGCGCCGCCCGCGCCGGTGATCGCGATGACCCGTCGTGTTGTCATTCGGCAAACTGTGTCATGAGCGCGGTCATACGAGCAGGTAGCCGCCGTCGACGTTGAGGACGGTGCCGGTGACGAACGCGGAGGCGTCCGAGACGAGGAACTGGTAGGCGCCGGCCAGGTCGCTCGGTGAGCCCCAGCGTCGCTGCGCCGTGTGGTCGGTGATCGCGGCCGACAGTTCGGGCTTGCTCATCCACGCCTCGGCCAGCGGCGAGTCGAACCAGCCCGGCGCGACCACGTTGACCGTGATGCCGGCGGGCGCCAGGTCGAGCGCGAGGGCCTTGGCCATGCCGACGAGCCCGGCCTTCGACGCGCTGTACGCGCTCAGGCCCTTGCGGGGTCGCTCGCCGAGCACCGAACCGGTGAAGACCAGCCGGCCACCCTCGCCCAACACCCGGCTTGCCGCGCGGGCGCCGAGGAACGCGCCAGTGAGGTTCACCTCCATCACCTTCCGCCAGATCGACACGTCGGTCTGGCGCGGGCCGGCCACGATCGGCGAGATCCCCGCGTTGCAGATCCAGGCGTCGACCCCGCCCCACTCGGCGACAGCGGCATCGGCGACGGCCTCGTTGAAGTCCTCGTCGGTCACGTCGCCGCTGAGCACCAGGGACGGTCCGGGCAGGGCCTCGGCCACGTCCTTCAGGTCTCGCTCGGTGCGGGCGACGAGCGCCACGGACGCGCCGGCGTGGGAGAACGCGTGAGCGAGGAGGCTGCCCAGGCCGCGGCCGGCGCCGGTGATCACGACCCGCTTGCCCGAGACCGCGCCCGACACCGGGAACGACGTCGGGATCTCGATCTGATCGCTCATCGTCGTGCCGACCTCACTGGGCTGTTTCGCTCGTCCGGACTTTGTACCGACCGTTACAGTACACCCGTGACTCCTGGCGCCCCTTCGCAGTCCGAGCTCTCGACGGCGGACCTCATCGAGATGCACCACCGGATGCTGGTGATCCGGGGCTTCGAACAGCGGGTCTCCCGCCTCTACCGCGACAGCGAGGTGCCCGGCTTCGTGCACCTGTCGATCGGGCAGGAGGCGACGGCGGTCGGCGCGTGCTGGCCGTTGCGTCCGACCGACGTCATCACGTCCACCCATCGCGGCCACGGGCACTGCCTGGCGAAGGGCCTGGACCCGCTCGGCATGTTCGCCGAACTGATGGGCAAGGACGAAGGCACCAACCGCGGCCGTGGGGGCTCCATGCACATCGCGGATCCCACGCTCGGGATCTTCGGTGCGAACGGGATCGTGGCCGCGGGCGTGCCGATCGCGGTGGGTGCCGCGGCCGCCGCCCAGCTCAGGGCCGACGGCAACGTGGCGGTGGCGTTCTTCGGCGACGGCGCCCCGGCGCACGGCGCGTTCCACGAGGCGCTGAACCTGGCGGCGGTATGGGAGCTGCCGGTCGTCTTCTTCTGCGAGAACAACGGCTACGCCGAGTTCTCCCCGGTGGAGGCACAGCACGGGGCATCACTCGAGCGGCGGTCGGCCGGCTACGGCATCCCGTATGTCGCGGTCGACGGCAACGACGTCGCCGCCGTGGCAACCGCGATGGAGGGCGTCGTGGCCGACGCACGCGGCGGGCGCCCGGTGCTGGTCGAGGCCGAGACCTACCGATGGCACGGCCACTACGAGGGCGACCCCGAGCGGTACCGCACCCCGGAGGAGGTCCGCGAGTGGGAGGCGCGGGACCCGTTGCTGCGCAGCGAGGCGCGCCTTCGCGATGCGGGCGTCAGCGACGACGAGCTCAAGGCGCTCGAGTCGTCCGTGGCCGATGAGCTCGACGCCGCGGTCGACGCTGCCCGCGGGCTCGCGACACCGGCGACGACCTCGTTGCGTGACTTCGTCGTGCGCGAGCGGCCGACGTTCGAAGCGCCGGCGCCCCCACCCGACGAGGCCCCGGTGTTCCGCACGATGGACGCGATCCACAACGCGCTCGAGATCGAGCTCACCACCGACGAACGGGTCTTCGTCGCCGGCATCGACGTCGGCGCGGGCGGCAACGTGTTCGGGCTCACCCGTGGGCTCACCGACCAGTTCGGCGATCGGGTCCGCGACACCCCGATCTCGGAGACGGCGATCGTGGGGCTCGGCGTGGGCGCGGCGATGGCCGGGATGCGTCCGGTGGTCGAGATCATGTACCTCGACTTCCTCGGCGTGTGCTTCGACCAGCTGCTGAACCAGGCGGCGAAGCTGCCGTTCATGACCGGCGGCGCGGCGGAGATGGCCCTGACCGTGCGCACCCAGTTCGGCGCCGGCCGCTCGTCGGGCAGCCAGCACTCCCAGAGCCTCGAAGCGCTGCTCGCCCACATCCCCGGGCTGAGCGTCGTCATGCCGTCGACCCCGGCGGACACCTATGGCCTGTTGCGCGCCGCGATCCAGGACCCGAACCCGGTCGTGTTCATCGAGAACCGGCTGCTCTACGGGATGAAGGGACCGCAGCCGACCGCCGAGTACGTCCTGCCGATCGGC